>JAJZDO010000376.1 GCA_021805955.1 Acidobacteriota bacterium | reverse complement strand
TCGGTGTTTGTATTCCATCCGCCGACTACCACGGAGGCTTGATTGGCGATCGTTGCCTTCGGTAGCTCTGCGGTGAGATCGCGCTTCTCGCCCGGCATCAACTCAACAAAGTCGTCACTCCACAGTAGCGGAAGAATGGGTTTGCCATCGGCGGTGAAACCTTGTACTTCCACCTGAAACGCCAAGGCATGCGATGGGTTTTCAAGGTGGACATGCAAGGAGTGGTTTACCGTGCTGAGAGTGGCACGGATTTGGCTTTTGGGCAGCGAGCGCAGCGCTTGCATGTTCGCGTAAGCAATCGCCGGAGTATAGGTATATTCCGTCTTTGGCCAGTCGAACACGGTAAGCTTCGACGGAATCCAATAAAAATTCCGACTGACAATTTTGCCCGATGTATTCTTCATCTGCAGTCGAACAAAGTGAGTCGATTGATCCGGCTGAAAGATGTTGGCTGGGATGTCGAGAACGCGCTGCGAACCGTCAGCGGCAAGGCTGACGGTCTTCAACTGGTGGAAGACCGATTTCAGATCCAGATCGTAGACATCCACCTGCACCTGTAGCGATGGCGTCGCAACCGGCAGGCTGCTGACCGCATAAATGCTGTGATCGTCGTAGGAATATTGCACGTGCAGCGGCTCGCAGGCCTTTTTCGTACCGAAGTATCCGCCGCCGGTTTGCAAGTAGTAGTCGTATAGGTGCCAGATGACAGAAGGCCATGCGTTGTTCAACATCCACTGGATAACGCCCGTGGATGTGTACTTGTTCCGCGCATAGGCTTCAAACATGGCCCGTTCGCCGTCATAGGTCATGGTTTGCGCAACCCTGGAATATGCATCCATGGAATCGGGGAAACCATAGGTCGCGCGCATCGCATCGTTGAAAACGTCGACATTCATAAAGTCGCCACCGCCTGCGTGGTAGTCCCAGACCTTACCGATCGGCCAACGGTCCTGCGGCGGCAGAAATTTCACCAGGCTATCGGGCTGGGGAATGGCTGGGCCTGGACTGGTTTCAGTGTTGAAGCCGAATGCGCCGCCATGGTTGCTATCAACATACCAATAGGAGGGAGAAACATAGTTGTACGGGCCCGACATTTTGACGCCACTGGGCCCCGTCACTGTCGTTGGCTTGGCGGAAGCCGAGGAGATGGTTGGATTGGGCCATTTTGTTTCTTTCTCGACATTCAAATACGCCTGTTCAACATCTGCAGGCGGAGGATTGTCGCTGCCGTTCAACCACACCAGCAGAGACGCATGATGCCGCAGACGCAACATCTGCGAGCGCAGTGAGGCGTTTGCGACCTGATGATTTTCCGGGGTCCAATTCTTCCAGTGTTCCCACTGGTCGCAGCAACACCAACCCGCCATGACCAGGATGCCGTTCTCATCCGTCAGCCGATAGAATTCATCGCCTTCCAGTTTGGCTTCCTGACGAATGGTGTTCAGATGCAGGTCCTTCACCATGCGGATCTGCTGCGGTAGATTTTCGTGGTCTTCGCGCATCATCAGGTCCTGCGACCATCCGCCTCCGCGAATCAGAATCGGCTTGCCGTTGATGCGAAATAACCGCGCCCCTTTCGCGGTGAGATCCGACGTAACCTCGCGAATGCCGACACGAGCCGAGGCAGTATCGGAGAGTTGACCGTTGGCGATGAAACGGACAGTTACAGTCGCGAGCGGATGTGCGCCCATTTCCGCAGGCCACCAGATGGCGGGATGCTTGAGTTTCAACTGGGGAAATTGCTCGGGAGAAAAGTCGACACTTTTCGATTCGCCAGCGGCAAGCTGCACGGGCTGCTGAAATCGCTGACCCGCGAAGGTGCCGATCAGCGTTCCCTGCACCGGATGGCCGGTAGCATTTTGCAATTCGGCGGTCACGGTAATGTCGGCGGCTTTTAGACTTGCGTCTTCAAAATGCGTGGCGATGGAGGGGTAGCGAACGGCAACAGGGCCGGTCGTTTCCATATCCACGGGGCCCCAGAGACCCATATCCTTATCGGGCGGAGAGGGGTTCCAGTCTACCCAATTGATGCCTAGATCGAGCGGCCCTGGAGCGAAGACTTCGACGGCGATGGTAGCAGACTTTCCAGGAGTCACTGCCTTGGTGATATTCAGGTTGTAGACGCGATAAGCTCCGGCGACCTGTTGGGAGTTAGCGACCAATTGGCCGTTGACCCACACATTGGCCCGGTAATTAATCCCCCCAAAATGCAGCCATGTAGTTTTGCCGCGAGAGCTAGCTGGAATTTGCACCTGTTTGCGATACCACCAGGCGCAACGATACGGACTACCCGCAGGCATCTCCATGTTGGAGAAGAATTTCCCCAACGGATAGTCGGAGCCTGGAATCTTGCGCAGATTCATTCCATAGTAGGGGTCGGGATAGATACCGGCTGCTACCTGAGCTGCCAGCACGGTGGTCGGAACGGTGGCCTTGATCCACCCATGCGGATGGTACTGCGCGGAAGACAACTCTGCGCCGTCCGCCTGGATATTGCAGCCCGACTGAATCTCCCATCCCTGGCGAAGCGAAATAGCTTTGGCGATAAGGGATTTGTTCGCACTTTGCGCGAAACAAGGCAACGCCGGGCCAACACCCAGAACCGCCAACAACACCATGATTTGGACTTCCAGGCGAAATTTCATTGCAACGTCCTCCGGGTACATCTTATGACGAGTCAGGCGATCTCTCAGTTGATGAGGCGTTCGACACGTGAAACATAGAATCGTTTGAATATGAGATTTTTAAGCGTTACTAGCGTCGGAGTCAAGGACTTCAATGTTTCCTGGTATTTTTTGGCAAAAGTTTACCCTTTTGAGCGATCGCGGCGGTCGATTCGCGCTGAATCAGTTCCGGCGGCAAAAGGTCGACGCGCCCCTTTTCCTGCTCGACTTCTCCATCCTGCTGAATCTCCTTGAGGATGCGTCCCACAGCTATCGAACCCATGCGCTCCATCGGCTGCCGTACAGTTGAAAGACTTGGATTGAAGAGCGCTGCGTGAGGGACATCGTCAAAGCCCACAACCGAACAGTCTTCAGGAACCCTACGACCGAAATTGCGCAATGCTCGAACGACGCCAAAAGCCGTGAGATCGTCAAAGGCCAGAAGAGCAGTAAAGCCCGGATCGCGCTGCAACATGGTGGAGGTCAAAGACCGGCCTTCGTCAAAGCTGGAGTTGGACTCAGACGAACCCGTCAACTCAACCACCCACTTTTTCGGCATCTTGAGTCCCACCTCAGCGGCAAAACGGAGAACACCATCCCAACGCCGGCTGCTGTCCCACAACTGGCGAGGTCCGCGGATAAATGCGATTTTTCTGTGTCCCAGCGAATACAAGTGCTGCAACGCAAGATAGCCTCCTTGCTCATTGTTCACCAGAACGGAACCCAGCGGACCACTGCGCATCTCCGAACCAACCAACACGGTCGGCACGCGATGCCTCTCCAACTCCGAAAGCGTCTCGATATCGATAAACAGCCAATTCGCCACGACAATCAAGCCTTCCACCCGGTATTCCAGCAGCATGGCCATGTAGCGCTCAAACTGCTCCCGCCGGTTATGGGCGTCGACGATAAAGGGTAGAAATTCGGTAGGATGGAGACTTTTTTCAATACCCTGCAAGATGAGCGTGCAGAATGGATCGGAAATATCGAAAATCATGACGCCAATGGTGTGGCTGCGCCGTTTGCGCAAGGAGCGCCCAAAGGCATCGGGCCGGTAGTCCATGCGTTTGGCCACCGCACGGATATGTTCTTTGGTCGTTGCCGCTACATATTTGGAAATGGGGGCTTCATTCAACACGATGGAAATGGTTGAGGGAGAAAATCCACTTTCGCGCGCTACGTCTGCAAGAGTGGTCCGCGCGAAACTATTTTTACCGTCTTTTCGTATCGCCATACATCACGCGCTCACCCAACGGGAGATCTTTTTCATGCCAACAATACCGAACAATCTGCTTCCACTCCGCGCGTCAAACTGACATCGATCCGATGGCAGAATTGCGTGCCAATCATTGAACATCTGCTTCGTTCCGCCAGCGGGATACAACACATTTTAAATCGGCGCTTATAAAATACATCGTTTTTCAAATGATTCAACAAGAAAGACTGAAGCACAGCAAGAGATCGCGTGCCCCTCGACCTCTGGGCTGTAGACAACCATCGCGAATGGAGGTTCACTCTGGAGCCCATCGTCTCGTAAGCATACTCTGCGGGTAAATACGGAGCCTGTCACTGAATTCGGCGGGGCTATCGACACTTTGGGCCTGCGGCGAGATCCTGGATTCCCTTGCCTTGCCATTTTCGTGCTCCCTTTCCTGCGCAATTCCGTACCCAGTCAACCTTCACTCTATTTGAGAGGACCCCATCCAAACACCCCAGGTGTGGCTTTCGTGAAAGAATGCAGTTACAAGCGCAGCATCAATCCCTACTCATCCAAGGTCAAATCATGCTGGACACTCGAATCAAGCCCCTCTGCCTACTTGTTCTCCTTTCCCTGTCGCTATGCTCCGCGCGTGCGCAAGGCACAGTCCCCACTTTCAATCGAGTGATCGGCGGAAGTTCCTATACGCTGGCGGGTCGCGATCCCGCCAAGAGCGGCACGACCGTCATTCCCACAGTGCTGATCCCTATCGCTCTCACCTTCGAAGGCAAGAAGCCCATTCTGGATGCGGCCCCGGACGTGTCGCGCATTCTGAAGTCACCCATCTACACCCGATCCGCGTTTTCCGGCGGCGACAAGACGCAATATGCGGATGGGCTGCTGCGCGCCACGTTTCCGTCGGATACGAGTGGACGAACGCTGCTTACCAAGCCTGAAATCAAGCCCGTCGCCATCGCCATTCCTCCCGGCTACGGTTACATTCTGACATCGAAGAAGAACGGCAGATCGTTCGCGATTGTCGATGTTAATTTTCTTGAGAAGCAGATCTTCCAACAGATTCCCCGGCAGAATGGCAAGCTCGTCATCGCCGTGACTCATAACACCGCCTTTTACACCGATAGCGATGCGACAGTTTGCTGTTCCTGGGGAACGCACGGCATCGACGCGGCCACGGGAAACTCCTTTGTGCTGGGCTCCTATCTCCACGCCGCACCGGCGGTGGTTGAAGACCTCGACGTCCAGCCGCTGACCCAGCAACTGGCGGAGTTTATCAACGACCCGCTGCACAACCCGCAAACGTATTTCCACACCACGGGAGCTGCTGGAAACTTTTTCCGCGCATGGCTGTATCCGGGAGAAAACGGCGGCTGCGCCGGGACAGGCGTCGGCTCCAATTACTTCCTTCTCGAACCCACAAATACGAATCCTAAAAACAGCTTTCCCGTTTCGATGCCGTTTGTTGTACGTACCGCAGAGTTCACGTATCACCTGTCGAACGTAGCTACGTTGCACTGGTATCTCGACGGCGCCTCAAACCCAGCCATCGCTTACAGCTTCCCCGATTCCAAAGCACTGCAAGGACCTGCCCAGCCATGCCAGAGCCGCAGGCGTCGCATGGCCAGCCGCACCGGGCCAACCGTTGCCCCCATTCCAGCCAGCGGACCGCCGAACGGTCATCGACTGATTGGCTACTGGACCGGTTCCAGCTTTGACGGCACTACGTTCCGGCTACGCGATATCTCCCCGCAGTGGGACGTCATCATCGTCGCCTTCGCCGCGCCGGATTACAAAGCTCCAGAAGGGACCTTGAAGTTTCGCGTTCCCCGAGGCATCACACCGGAAGAGATGAAAGCCGACGTCGCGCATCTCAAGGGTCAAGGCAAGAAAGTGATGATCTCGCTGGGAGGAGGCGGCCAGTACTTCAAGCTCGACGATGCGAAAGATATCCCGAACTTTGTTTCCTCTGTCACCAGTGTCGTTTCCGAATACGGCTTCGACGGTGTCGACATCGACTTTGAATCGCCGTCGCTCGATCTGGCGCCGGGAGACACTCACTTCAAACATCCCACCACGCCATCCGTCGTGAATCTGATCGCAGGTCTGCGCCAGTTGCGCGATCGCTTCGGCCCCACCTTCATGATCAGTCTAGTACCGGAAGGAACGCAGATTCCTGGTGGATATCCCAGCTACGGAGGTCAGTTCGGGTCGTATCTTCCGCTCGTCTACGGTCTGCGAGACATCCTCTCCTTCGTCGACGTGCAGGACTACAACACGCCGCCGCTGGAAGGACTGGACGGCGAGATCTATCAATCCAACTCGGTCGACTACCATGCAGCCATGACTGAACTGCTGCTACGTGGATTCAACGTAGGAGGCAATCCCGGACAATTCTTCCCGGGGATGCCGGCAAATAAGGTTGCGGTCGGTTTTCTCACTGGCTACTCCGCGCGTACAGTCGTCAGCAAGGCGATGGACTACATCATTACCGGGAAAGCTCCTGCGGGAGCCACATACAAACTGAGGAAACGCTCAGGCCATCCAAATATGATCGGAGCGATGTTCTGGACCATAGACTCCGACCGCGACGAGAATTACAAATACTCGAACCTCATTGGGCCGCAACTCCACAACTATTCGAAAACCAGATAGGCGTAGTTTTTCAAAACGGATGATGCCGATGGAGAAATAACCGAGAACCCCTCGACTTGAAGTCAAGGGGTTCTCGCGGGCGCGTCGAATAGAATTCGACTGAAACGCGCCCGCTTCAATCCAAACCCGCCGACCTTCAGTGGGCGGATGTCTCGACTCCTGCGGAGACATCGATCAACTTGTTTCGCCTGAAGGCGAGGGGTTTTCACCATCCTAAGATGGAGACACTTAGAAATTGCCGCACAATAAAGTTAACTATTCATTTCTCGATTGGCCGCTGCGCGGGGGCAGCGAATAGTTCCACTCCGGGTTCTGCCTGTGCGGTT
>JAJZDO010000610.1 GCA_021805955.1 Acidobacteriota bacterium | reverse complement strand
CACGAGGCGCTGCGGCTGGTCCGCGTCAATCTTGGCATCGAGATCGACATGGAAACGATTCCGCTTGATGATAAGCAAACCTATGAACAGGTTTTTCATCGCGCGCTTACCTCGGGCGTGTTTCAGTTTGAATCCCCGGGGATGCGCGATGTGCTGCGGCGCTATAAGCCGGATTCCGTTGCCGACCTGACGGCGTTGAATGCCCTGTATCGCCCCGGACCGATGCAGATGATCGATGACTTTGTCGAACGTAAGTGGGGGCGGAAACAGGTCGAATACGAATTTCCCGAACTTGAGGAGATTTTGAAGGAAACACTCGGCGTCATCGTGTACCAGGAACAGGTGATGCAGATTTCCAACGTGCTGGCAGGATACTCGCTCGGCGAAGCCGATCTGCTGCGTCGCGCAATGGGTAAGAAAGATCCAGTGGAAATGGCCCGGCAGCGGAACCGTTTTGTGCAGGGAGCGCTGGACAAGAAATTTCCGCAAAAGAAAATTGAACACATCTTTGAACTGATGGAGCGCTTCGCCGGATACGGTTTCAACAAGTCTCATTCCGCGGCCTATGCGTTGCTGGCGTACCACACGGCCTATCTGAAAACGCATTATGCAAAAGAATTTATGGCCGCGTTGCTGACCTCGGAAGTGAGCAAGCCGGACAATGTCGTGAAGTACATCAAGGAATGCCGCGAGATGGGCATTGCCGTCGAGCCGCCGGATGTGCGCGCCAGTGACGCCGACTTCACGCCCCATGGGGAAGCGATTCGATTCGGTCTGGCCGGCATAAAAAATGTGGGTCAAAACGCGATCGCCTCCATTCTGCAAGTCCGCAGTCAGCTGGTACAGGAAGGCAAGACATTTACTTCGTTTTGGGATTTTTGCGAGCGCGTCGATCTCCGTGTGATGAACAAGCGCGTACTGGAGTCGCTGATCAAGAGCGGCGCTCTCGACTGTTTCGGACCGCGCGCGGCACTGATGGCCGCTATCGATACGGCCATTGAGCGCGCGCAAAAATCGCAGCGCGATGTGGCTGCGGGTCAGCATGGTTTGTTTGGATTGTTCAACGACGCGCCGGCGGCCAGTTCAGCGCGGCAGGATGAATTGCCGAACATCCCCGATTGGGATGAAGTGCAGCGCCTGCAACACGAAAAGGACGTTCTCGGCTTTTATGTCTCCGGCCATCCGCTGGGGAAATATGCAGAGAAACTGCGCAATCTGAAAGGTGTTGTCGATACCCAGACGGCCCTTGAAATGACGCCCGCGCCCAGCATGGGACGGCGCGATGCGCAGAATGAAAATGAAATTTCGATTGCCGGAATTCTGACTGGGGTACGTGTGGCCAAGTCGCGCAAAGGCGATTTGTATGCGCAGGCATCGTTAGAAGATCTCACTGGCAAGATCGATCTCGTCTGTTTCCCAGAGGCCTATAAGCGGATGGCTGAGAATCTGAAGATCGATGTGCCGGTGCTGGTTCGCGGCGTGCTGCGCGGAGAAGAAGACGCGGCGCCGAAGCTGGCGATTTCGAACATCACAGCGCTCGAAGATGTGAAGGTCAAGCTTCCCGGCAGCCTGCGGATTCGTATCGCGCTCGACCGCGTCAGCGAGCCTGCGCTCACAGAACTCCACGCGATGATGCTGGCCACTCCGGGGACAGGCAGGGTCCTGCTGGACTTTGAGCAGAGGGATGAATATCTGGTGGTGCTGGAACCCGAGGGTCTCAGCGTAGCCGCCGACAAAGACTTCATCGAACGCGTGGAGGAATTAATCGGAGCAGGCACGGTCCGGGTCATCGAGTAGCAAGCGGTTCTCTTGTGCCATGGAGCAGTTGGCCTCGGTCTCCAGGCTTCCGGCGCAGCTTTGGCCAGCCCATACCCCAGTCTACAAAGTCCCATGTCCGATTTGGATCGGCGGAAGATTCTTTGCGTTGACGTCCTTACCCCTGGGGTGTTTCGGCAATCGGGTTTTGCGGGCGAGATTTGCCATGGCCGGAAATTTTCTCCAATACAGTTTTCGTCAGGACATACAGCACAGGAATAAAGAATAGATTCAGGACCGTCGAAACCAACATCCCGCCAATGATGGTGGTGCCAATGGAGTGGCGGCCCGCCTGGCCCGCGCCGCTGGCGAATGCCAGAGGCAATATCCCAAGAATAAACGCGAACGACGTCATCAAGATTGGTCGCAGGCGCAGCTCCGCGGCTTCCATGGCCGCATCGGCAATGGAGCGGCCCTTCTTGCGCAGTTGTTCGGCGAATTCCACAATCAGGATCGCATTCTTGGCGGCCAGGCCGATCAGCATCACCAAACCGATTTGGCAATAAACGTCGTCCGACAGCCCGCGCCACGACACGGCGGCCAAGGCACCCAGCACGGCCATCGGCACGGAGAGAAGAATGATGAACGGCAGCACGAAGCTCTCATAGAGCGCGGCCAGCGTGAGATAGACCACCAGGATTCCAAGGCCGAAGATGGTCGCCGCCTTGCCGCCGGATTCGATCTCCTGCAGCGCCAATCCCGTCCAGGAATATTGCATGCCATGCAACATGTGTTTTTTGGCCAACTGTTCCATCCCGGTCAAGCCTTGTCCGCTGCTGACGCCCGGCGCAGAGGAGCCATCAATTTCCGCCGAACGGAAAAGATCGTAGTGACTGATGACCTGCGGCCCGGAAGTATTCACGATCGTCACCAGGCTGTCGAGCGGCACCATCTGTCCGCTGCCGGACCGCACATAAAACGATCGCAGGTCCTGCGTATTCTTGCGGAATGCCTGGTCGGCCTGGACATAGACCTGGTAGGAACGGTTGTTAAAGATGAAGTTGTTCACGTACGCCGAACCCATGTAGACCTGCAGCGCGTCGCTGATCTGGCTTAATGGGACATCCAGCACTTGAGCTTTCTGCCGGTCGATACTCACCTGCACCAAGGGGTCATTGGCCGTGAATGGAGTGAACAGGCCGGTCACTATCTTGTCCTGTCTGCCGGCGGCAACAATTTGATTGGCGACAGCGGCCAGGTCGGTGAGCGAATTGCCCCCCGTGTCCTGTAACTCAAACTGGAACCCGCCAAAGCTGCCGATGCCCTGAATCGCCGGAGGCTCAAACGGGATCACCAGGCCACCCTGGATCGCGAAGAGTTGCTGCCGCAGACGTCCGACCAATGCAGCAGCCGATTGTTTCTGGCCTTTGCGCTCGGAAAACGGCTTCAGAGAGGAAAAGATGATTCCGTAGTTGGACGCGGTGCCGGAGAAGCTGAAGCCGGTAACGGCGAAGGAAGCGGCGACTTCCGGTTGCCGGCTGAGAATCATCTGGGCTTGATTGGCCAGCTGATCCGTATAAGAAAGCGACGCGCCGGGGGGCGCTTGAATTTGCAAAATAATGTAGCCCTGGTCTTCCTCCGGCACGAAGGCGGTGGGCACATGCAGGTACATGTATCCGGTGGCCGCCAGTCCAGCGACGAACAGGAGCACCATGAGATACCGCCAACGCAGCACCGAATGGATACTCCGCGCGTATCCGCTGGAGGTTGCTTTGATGCCGCGATCCACGGCATGTAGGAGTCCGTGATGGATTTTTTCCCGCCGCAGCAAAATCGCGGACAATGCCGGGGAGAGCGTCAGCGCATTGAACGCGGAAATTCCGATCGAGAACGCAATCGTCAAAGCGAATTGCCGGTAGAGAATGCCTGTGGTCCCAGGGAAAAACGACACCGGCACGAAGACCGCGATCAAAACCAGGGACGTGGCAATGACCGCGCTGGTCACTTCTCCCATCGCGTCGGAGGTCGCCTGATGGGAGTCCGGGGCACCCTCCGTAATATGGCGCTGCACATTTTCGATCACCACAATGGCATCGTCGACGACCAGTCCAGTGGCGAGGGTAATTCCGAACAGGGTCAGCGAGTTGATCGAGAAGCCAAAAACCTTAATGAAGGCAAATGTGCCGATCAGTGAGACTGGAATGGTGACGGCCGGAATGATGGTGGCGCGCCAGTCCTGCAGAAAGAAAAAGATCACGACGATGACGATGACGATCGCCTCGGCCAGCGTGACCAGCACTTCGTGAATGGATTCCCCGACCACGGTGGTCGTGTCGAAGGCAATGGCGTATTTCAGGCCGGGCGGGAACGACTTCGACAATTTTTCCAGTTCGGCCTTCGCATCGCGATCGACGGTCAGCGCGTTCGCATTGCTCAATTGCTCCACGCCCAGTCCGACAGCACTGTATCCGTCGAATTTCAGGTCGGTTGCATATGTCTGGGCGCCAAGCTGCGCGTATCCGACATCTCTGAGCAGCACGATTCCGTTCGGAGTATTTTTCAGGACGATATTGTTGAACTGCTGCGGACTGGTCAGCCTGCCAATGACGTTGACGGCAATTTGATACTGCTGCTTTGGATCTGCCGGCGGCGCGCCGAGCGCTCCGGCTGCAATCTCCACGTTTTGCTGCTGCAGCGCGGTGACCACGTCGGTTGCCGTCAATCCGCGCGCCGCCATTTTGGTGGGGTCCAGCCACAGACGCATTGCGTACTTGCGCTCACCGAAAATAATCGTATCGCCGACGCCGGGCACTCGCTTGATGGCATCGGAAACGTAGACATCCACATAGTTGCTGATGAACTGGTTGGTGTACTGGCCGTGGTCGGAGTAAAACCCGGCGCCAAAAACAAAATTGGCATTCGCCTTGTTGATGATGACGCCGAAGTTGTTGACCGTCGCGGGCAACTGCCCTTGCGCGCTGGCGACGCGGTTCTGTACGTCGACCGCTCCGATGTCCAGGTTGTATCCCGTCTTGAAGGTAATGGTGATCGTGCTGGTTCCGCTGTTGCTGCTGCTGGAGGTCATGTAGTCCATGCCCTCGACGCCGTTGATCGCCTCCTCCAGCGGAATCGTTACCGCCGATTCGACCTCCTGCGCGCTCGCCCCGACATATGTCGCTGTAACTGTTACTTGCGGAGGAGCCAGTTGCGGATAGAGCGAGATAGGCAGGGTGGGTATGACGACGATCCCGGCCAGAATAATCAACAGCGCGCAAACCGTGGCAAAGACCGGTCGATGAATAAAGAAATCAACAAACACTTTGAGCTACCTCTGCCTCGCAAAATGGAACGCTGTATTTCACAATGCCGTCACCTGGATAGGCGCGATACGATGCGTCCGGAACCTTACGATATGGGCTGGACCGGTGCCCCATTTACCAGAAACTGCATTCCGGAAACGATGACTTTGTCGCCAACCTGCAAGCCGCTCTTCACTGCGTAGGAGTTGCCCACCGCGGTTCCCAGTTCGATCGACTTCTGCACGGCAACGTCATGGCCGTTCTCGTTTTCCGCGACGAACACAAACTGTTGCCCGCCGACTTGTGTTACCGCAAGAACCGGAACTGTGGGCGCGGACGCCGTGCTCCAGGTAACGACAGCGCGGACCAGTTGCGCGTTGCGCAGCACATCGCGCGGCGTGTTGACCGGTGCCTTTACCAGGATTGCCTGCAACTGGGTATCGACCTGCGGAGAAACGAAGTAGATCTTCGTACGGTCGAGCACTGTGTCTTCCCCGCTGGTAATTTCAACAGGCAATCCAACGTGTACCTGTGCCGCTCTTTCCGCCGGAATATAGATGTAGGCCTCCAGTTGGGTGTTGTCGTCCACGGTGGTCAGCGTGGTGGTCGACGAAACGTAGTCGCCCACATGAACCGGAACATCGCCCACAATTCCCGTGAACGGGGCGCTGACGTGGAAATACGCCAGTTGCTGCTGTGCGGATTTGCGCGCGGCCACGTCCGAATCATAGGTGGCCTTGGAACTGTTATAGGTCTGCTCCGCCTGCTGTAAGGCCTGCTTGCTGGTGACACCCGCAGAGAAGAGCGCACGCTGGCGGGCGATATCTTTCTGGTTGAACTGGTAGACGGCCAATGCCTGTTGTTCGGTCGCCTGCGCCTGCGCTACGATCGCTTCCTGCTGTGTCGGATCGATTTCCATCAGCCGTTGCCCACGACGAACCTGTTCTCCGGAGTGAACGAAAATCTGCGTGAGATTTCCGCTGACCTGGGGCTGGATGGTCGCCGACCGGCGTGATTTGATAGTTGCGACATAGCTGTCGCTCACCGGCACCGACTGCAAGGCCACGGTTTCGACCTTCACGGGCATGGCGTGGAATGTCTGTGGGGGCGCGGCGGGAGCACGACTGCACCCCACAGCGCAGAACAGAATCCCCATCGTTGCGACTGCGGCCGCCGGCAACATCTTGAGTCGGCGCAACTTCAATTCATCGTCCACCTGGCGTCCACCCGCTCCAAAATTTGTACGTCCACAAATCCGCGCTAAGAACATGCCATTCGATCCCGCATGGCCATGTCAGGAATCTTTCCGGAAGCATTCTCCAGCATACGATACAAAGAAACCCTGCACTATCATCGCGAATATGTTCCCGCATGGAATATACGCGCGCGCCGCTCGCTTGGTTCCCCTTGCAAATCGTCGTCGGCACATTCTCGCAGGCGCAAAAAGTTTGCTCACAGTCAAAGATGCAGTCGGCATTGCAGCGGACGCAATAATTTATAACGGAAGTCACCTCGCGCCTTCACGGTCGCGAGGAAAGACGAAAGGGATTGAAGCTGGAGTGATCGTCGAACGCATCCACATGCTCCGTCCGCTTCAGCCATCCAACCACCCCATACGTCAGCGGAGTTGCCAGGATCTCGTAGGCTACCTTCGCCAAATACGCTGAAACAATCAACTCCAGCAGAGTCCTGTCGGGAGCTTTCCCCCAGAAGGCAATCAGCACCACAGTTGCGGTGTCGACCGCCTGGCCGGTGACCGTGGAACCGACCGTTCGCGTCCACAACCAGCGTCCGCGCGTCAGCAATTTCATTTTTGCCAGGGTATAGGAATTGGTGAACTCACCCGCCCAATAGGCAATG
>JAJZDO010000212.1 GCA_021805955.1 Acidobacteriota bacterium | reverse complement strand
TTTTCTCCGACTGGGCTACAGCGGCCAATGCGCGGCCAATCTCCGCTCCGGTTGCATCCCCATTGGCATGCAAAATTCGCGCAACACTGTGCGCACCTTCCCGAGTCCGCAACAGAGTCTCACCATTTCGATCAAAGTGGGTTCCCCACTTCAGCAGTTCGTCCACACGTTCCGGACCCTCACGCACCAGAATCTCCGCTGCAGCGCGATCCACAAGTCCGTCACCAGCATCCAACGTATCCTGCAGATGCGATGCCACGTCGCTTGCCCCACCCATCGCCACAGCTATCCCGCCCTGTGCGTAGTGAGTATTCGATTCCCATCTGGCTTCTTTCGTCACCACCAGAACACGGCCATGCTCGGCCAGCGTCATCGCCGCTCGAAGCCCGGCAATTCCCGCTCCGAGCACAAGAAAATCCACCATTCGCGCAGAGTCTTTTTCACTCTCTCCCATAACGTTTCAGGCTACCACTCCTGCCACATTCAGAGTCGACTCGCTCAATTCGCGCTTTCATCACATGCGATACGATGAAGAGTATGCAGACGATTCAGGTGCGGACCCAATCGACGGATTATCCCGTGCATGTCGGGACGGGATTGCTCACCGAAATCACACGCTTCATCCGTAGCGCGTTGCGCAAAAGAAGCGCCGCAACGGCTATCAAGTCTTCTGCGCTCCCGCAACGAATCTTTGTGCTCACCTCGCCTGAGATTTGGGCGCTCTGGTCTTCGCGCTTCCTTCAAAGCTTTGACTCACCACCCATTGTGCTGTTTCTGCCTGCCGGAGAGCGATTCAAGACGCTTGCCAGCATCGAGAAACTCAGCCGTCAGATGGCTGCCGCAGGCGGTGATCGCAGCTCGTTGCTGATTGCCTTTGGCGGTGGCATCATCGGCGATGTAGGCGGATTCCTGGCTGCCATCTTTATGCGTGGCATACCCTTTGTTCAGATTCCCACCACATTTCTCGCTCAGGTTGACTCCTCCATCGGCGGCAAAACAGGAGTCAATCTGCCCGAAGGCAAAAATCTCGTGGGAGCCTTTCATCACCCGCTTGTCGTCATCGCAGATATTGAAGTTCTGTCCACACTGCCTGACCGAGAACTTCGCGCCGGTTTCATAGAAAGTCTCAAAGCAGGCGTCATCCGCGATCGTGCTCTGTTTCGTTTCATGATCGCCAACTCCAAATCTCTGATCGAGCGCGATGCCGCAGTAATCCAGAAAGTGATCGTGGCTTCCATCCGAATGAAGGCTGAGGTTGTCGGTGCGGACGAGCACGAGGGCGGCTTACGCATGATTTTGAATCTGGGCCATACTCTCGGACATGCAATCGAAGCCGCGACCCGTTATCGCCAGTTGTTGCACGGCGAAGCTGTGGCATGGGGCATGATTGCCGCTTTCTTTGTAGCGCGCGAACGCACCACAATCTCCGCTGCCGAATTCGATCGATTGCTCTCTGCGGTCATGCTCTACGGCCCATTCCCGCCGCTTCACCTGCGCGCAGATCGTTTGGTCGCGCTCACTGCCCGAGACAAGAAGCACCTCGGCAATCTGCGGCGATTTATTCTTCCGGTTGGCATCGGCAATGCCGTAGTCGCAGAGGACGTTACCCCAGATGAACTACTCCAGGCTGCGCGCGCAATGCTCTCGATGGCCGCCATCCATGCGCAGGAGATACCAGTATGACCACCAGGCAACCCTCCGCTGGCGCACTGCCGGAAGGAGCCAGGGACGAACAAAGCGCAGCTCATTCCGTGCGTCAGATGTTCAACTCCATTGCGCCACGATACGACCTGCTCAACCATCTACTTTCAGCCAATGTTGATCGTCTCTGGTGGTGGCGCGCAGCCCGCACATTTCGCGCAGTATTGGCGCGCCCGGATGCATTGATTGTTGACCTCTGCTGCGGCACCGGCGATATGACGATGGCCTTGCTGCGCCGCCGCCCCGCTGAATCCAAACCCATTCTGGCAGCTGATTTTGCTCATGAAATGTTACGCCGCGGCTCAGCCAAGTTCTCTCAGCGCGGAGCATTTGCCATCGAAGCGGATGCGCTTCACCTGCCCTTGCGCGATGCATCAGCAGACCTGATCACAACCGCATTCGGCTTCCGCAATCTAGCCAATTACGCTCAGGGACTTCGCGAATTTGCACGCGTCCTGCGCCCGGGCGGTCAACTCGGCATCCTCGACTTCAGCGAACCCGAAGGTTTGCCGGGCAAAGCATATCAGTGGTATTTTCGTCACGTCGTTCCCGCTATTGGCAAGCTGGTCTATGGGCAATCTGGCCCTTATGAGTATCTTCCTGAGTCTGTTCGTCGCTTCCCTGCTCCTCATCAGCTTGTCGCGCAAATCGAAGCCTCGGGTTTTGTGAATGTACAGTGGACCCCGTACACGCTGGGAATTGCCGGGCTGTACACGGCCACGCGAAGCAATGATCCCATTGCGGATTTTCCGCAATCGACCGACACTGGCAAATTTGAGCCGGGCAGTTTAGCCTGAATTTCCATGACCTTCACTCCGCAGCATGTAGCCGTTTCATCCGAAGCAGTCAGGGCTAAGCGAAAGGTTGCCCTGCGATCCCTGCTGGCTGCGGCTGCGATGACTGCGCTCAAGCTGACCGCCGGTCTGCTCAGCGGTTCGCTCGGCGTGCTCTCTGACGCCGCTCACTCTGCGCTCGATCTCGCCGGCTCTGCCATCACTTTGTTCTCGGTGCGCGTCTCCGACATGCCCGCAGATGACGATCATCCATACGGTCATGCGAAATTTGAAAATCTCTCGGCTTTTGTAGAAGCCGGGCTTATGGTTATCTCCTGCGTATGGATCCTCGTGGAAGCCGTTCGCAGAATTCTCTCCGGGGATGCGGTTGTGCAGCACTCCATCTGGCCAGTCGCAGTCCTGATTCTTTCCATTGCTGTGGACTGGTGGCGTTCCCGCGCGTTGCGCCGAGCGGCAACGCAGTTTCAAAGCACTGCCCTTGCCACAGACGCCTTTCACTTTGCCTCGGATATCTGGTCCACGCTCGCAGTCCTCTGCGGACTTAGCCTCAGTTGGCTCGGCACCAGAAATCATATCCCTTTGCTGCATTTTGCCGATCCAATCGCAGCGATCGTCGTCTCTCTCATGATTCTGCACTTCACCTGGACACTGACGAGAGGTACTGTCGGCGCTCTGCTCGACGCAGCTCCTGTGGAAGCGCGCACTCGCGTCTTGCATGCCGTCGAGTCGGTACCGGGAGTGATTGCCGTCGAGCAGGCACGAGTTCGCAGCGCCGGTTCAATCACCTTTGCCGACCTCACTCTTGCCCTCCCTCGCTCCTACACCTTCGAGCACACAGGGGAACTGGTTCGCGCCGCCACACAGGCTGTGCATAGCGTCGTTCCTGACGCCGATGTCGTCATTCACACCATTCCCCGCGAAACCGCTACCGAAAGCATCTTTGATCGCGTGCGAGCAGTCGCCGCGCGCAATAATGTCGCCGTCCATGAAGTGAGTGTCCAGTCTGTGGCCGATAAGCTTCGCGTGGAACTACATCTCGAATTGAACGAAAATCTGTCACTCGCCGAAGCACATAGCTTTGTCACCAGCATGGAGGCGGAAATTCTGCGGGAGATCCCCGAACTTTCCGAAGTCCTTACGCATATCGAAAGTGAACCCTCAACCATCGAAAATCCTGTTGTCCTCGATGACGCTGCCGAGACAAAGGAACAGTTGGAAGTACTGCGTCTGGAAAATTCATTGCGACAGACTGCCTCTCAATTCCACGAGGTTCTCGATATTCATGCCATCCTGATTGGTCGTACTGAAGATCATCTGCAGGTCAGCTTCCATTGCACCATGCCCGATGCTCTGCCAATGTCGCGTGTACATCAGGTCATCACCGATCTTGAAGATCAATTCAAACTCGTCTGCCCGGAAGTTTACAAGGTTCTCATCCATCCTGAACCACAGACCGATAACCTGCGCTGAACGGAGAACGAATCATGATTGCCTCCAGCGAGTGGAAACCAAATCAATCGAATCCACAATCATTTCTCGCACGATCAGAATCTGGCCACTGTCTCACACTTGACACCAGCGACGAGCACGCGGATGGTCCAAGCCCGGTCGAACTGGTGCTCATGGCGCTTTGCAGTTGCACCTCCGTCGATGTTGTCAGCATCCTGCAAAAAAAGCGCGAACCGCTCACAGGATTGACGGTCACGGCTCACGCTTCACGGCGCGACGAGCATCCGCGTTCGTTCCAATCCATCCGACTGGTTTACAAAGTCTCAGGGGTCGTCAATCGCAAGGCAGTGGAGGACGCCGTGGCACTATCCAAAAATAAATATTGTTCAGTCTCCGCGATGTTGACGGGGACCGCTTCCATTCATGCGGAAGTTGAATTGGATCCATCGGATTCGATTGGTGACTGACCCACCAAGCAAGCGCGCGTGAAGCAACACTGGAGCTGCCATGGCGATGGGCACATTTCGTAATGTATTTCAGACTCTGCTCCTGCTGGCTGCACTCGTGTCCACCAGCCTTCTCTTCACCGTACTCACCATGCACTTCGCCATTCACGGAGCGGAGGTGCGTGTACCTTCTCTGCACGGTATGACTCTGGAAGAAGCGCGAACTCAGACTGCCGGACTCGACCTGAATCTCGCTGTCGATCACAGTTATTACTCGACCGACGTTGCCTCTGGGCACATCGTCAGCCAGTCACCTCCGGCTGGAACTGTGGTGCGCCGCGAATGGCAGGTACGCGTTTCACAAAGCCTGGGTCCGCAACGCGTGATCGTGCCGACAGTGATCGGCGAACAAGAACGGGCTGCCATGCTGACTCTGCGTGGAAACGGCTTGCAATCCGGCATTGCCGCCCATCTTCCTGACGATTCACAAGCTGCCGGAACGGTCATCGCTCAGGATCCCCCGGCCAAGGCCGTCGGGATTGAGCAGCCCTTTGTTCATCTTCTCGTTGCCACCCCGGACACCAGCGAGGTCAATGGATTCGTCATGCCCAACCTCGTCGGAATGTCCATCAATAATGTGCGCGCACCACTCGCCAAAGTCGGTATCGAGCTTGCTCCGCTTCGCACCGCCGACAATCCCGTGCAAAGTGTTGCCGCTGTGCTTCCGCAGGGAACCACGCCTGCTCCAGTACATCCGCTCATCCAACCCGGCTCGATCGTGCATCAGGAACCCGCTGCCGGGACTCGCATCGCAGTTGGGGACAGGGTTTTTCTCACTGTCGCGCGTTAGCGCAACTGGAGGTTTCTTGTACTCGCGGTTGTGATTTCCACCGAATGCATCATCCCCGTTGGGATGGAGGAGCTAAAACGGGTCGTGTCAGGCTTCTTGCTTCTGGCTACTGCTTATGGCTGAAATGCGCTCTACCCTGACGCGCTCCGTCGCTCCAGCATCGCGACAAAGAACCCATCCGTGCGCACCACCCGCTCCGCATCCAGTTGCTTCGGCAGCAGCCAGAGCGTACCGTCCGGCTGCAATCCGCTCATAAGCGACTGCACACCCGTCTCCGTCAATCGTCCATCCTCTCTCAATCGAGCGACTTCATCGCGAAGCGAGCGCAAATGCCACTCCGGACGAGCCGCCAACGCAGCAGCCATCACCTGTTCATTTTCTTCCTGCTCCAGCGAGCAGGTGGAATACACGATGCGTCGAGACGACGCATCCATCGCAGCCTGCAACAGCGCGCTCTGTCGCTCCGCAAAGACGGATAAATCGTCTTCAGAAAGTCGGTGACGTATCTCCGGATTCCGTCCAAGAGTTCCAGTTCCACTGCATGGCGCATCCACCAGAACCAGATCCCATTGTCGGACTGGCGGATGCGCAATCGACTCCACGGCATCCGCGTGATGCATCCGAATGCGTTCTGCCCAGGGGAACGAGTTCATCGCCGCCATCCGCTCTCGCATCGCTTCCAGCCGTAGCCCGCTCACATCCCATGCGTCAATCTCTGCATCCGGATTGTTCTCGGCAAGAATCATCGTCTTGCCCCCTGGCGCTGCGCAGCAATCCAGAATCCGCCTTCCCGCTCCAGCCAACTCAGCGACCAGTTGCGATCCTTCATCCTGCACACGTACCCTGCCGCCTCGCAGCCAATCCGCAATCCGGACTGTCGTCCCGCGCAAATGCCGCGCACACGTCAGCAGTCCTCCTGCTTCCAGCACAATCCCGGCCGCTTCCATCTCGCCCATCACTTTCGCGTCCATCATGCGCAGATGAGTCTCCGGCACTAGCTGGTCATGTTCGCAAATCCACTTCACCGGCTCCAACCCAAAATGATCGACCCACCGCTTCACCATCCATTCCGGATGTGCGGTCACCCTGGCCAGTTCCGCCGAATCATGCGCTATTGCCGCCTCGACTCGTTCCCATGCAACGGCTGCAATCCTGCGCAGAACGGCATTCACCATTCTCGACGCATGCTCGTGGCCGGCTGCGCGGCACAACGCAACACTTTCGCCAATCGCCGCATGAGCGGGAATTCTGTCCATCCACAGCAACTGATACGCACCCAATCGAAGCGCAATCCGGATCGGCAGATCGAGCTTTGCAGAGGGGCGCGCAAGATAGCCGCCGATGAGCTTATCCAGGAGTATCTGCCACCGCAGAGTGCCCATCACCAGCGCCGTGGCAAGGTCACGATCCTGCGCGCTCAGCCGAGCCACTCGCTCGCTGCGCAACAGATCATCCGCATGATCGCGTGACTTTTCCAACTGCACCAGGATGTGAAATGCAGCCGAGCGCGACGGAGCGCTCTGCATCGTTCGTCCGCGTGCTTCGCCTTGTCGCTTCGGCAACTATCCCTCCGAGCGTGAATCGACAGCCCCGAAACGCATCCCGGAAGACAGCGCGAATCCCCGCACAAACGCCGCCGCGGTTCCTCGATTGCGGCCCTCCAATTGAAGCTCTTCCATCTCCACCACGATG
>JAJZDO010000238.1 GCA_021805955.1 Acidobacteriota bacterium | reverse complement strand
ACTGCATGACACCGCTCCTGCTTCCGTCCTGTCTGCCGTACTCTCTCCCGCAGGAGAAGGTGTGTTGTACGACGCCACCTATGACCCGCGTTCCTGCGAAGCATTGCTCAACACCATCGCAAACTCGACACAGTTTTCCATGCAGCAGGGGTCCGTGCAGGGCGCGCCGAGCAGGGCGTTGCCCGGCCTGATGCACCACGAGCCCCCAAAGAAGTTGTTGCCCGTCCGCGGTTCCGCCGAGCAAAGCCATACTTCCATTCTGTTCGGCGATCGCCTCATCATGAAACTCTTTCGTCATCCGGAACCGGGATTGAATCCCGATTGTGAAATCGGAAAATTCCTCACCGAGGAAGCGCATTTTTCCAATATCCCGCCCTTCGGCGGCTCGATCGAATATCTGAATCAGAACGATGAGCCCACCACACTCTGCATGTTGCAGGGGTTGGTCGCGAACCAGGGCGACGGCTGGAAATGGGTGCTGGAGGAATTGGAACGCTACTACGAAAATTATGCGCAGGACACCGTCCCCGCGGAAGAGTTGGAGCGGGACGCCGCGGCCGCGCTTGGAGTGACGCGCGCCTCCGCCTTTGCGCGCGAACATGCAGGCGTCGCGCTGGACGCCGCCGCCGTACTCGGCCGCCGCACCGCCGAGATGCATCTGGCGCTGGCATCTTCCAAAACCAATCCGGCATTTTCGCCCGAGCCGCTGTCTGCCGCCTATCTTGAGAATCTGCAATCATCGATCAATGTCCAGGCGAGCACTGCGTACAATCTGCTGAGAAAAACTCTCTCCGGCCTCGCGGATGACACCGTGGAAATGGCAGCGCTGCTCCTCAGCCATCGCACCCGCATCCTCGACGGACTTGGCGCTTCCACCATCGGCAGCGCGGATGGCCAGCGCACGCGCATCCACGGCGACTATCATCTCGGACAGGTGCTCCGCGTAAAATCCGATTTCGTCATTCTCGACTTTGAAGGCGAACCCGCGCGTCCCCTCGACGTTCGCAGGACCAAGCATTCTCCCTTGAAGGATGTCGCTGGCATGGTGCGCTCCTTCAACTACGCCGCCTGGGCCGCGCTCATGAAATATTCCTCCCGCAGACCGGAAGATCAATCGCGGCTGGAGCCTTGGGCCCGGCTGTGGGATCAATCCGCATCCGCGGAATTTCTGCACGCGTACAAGATCACCATGACCGGCAGAAGGCTGCTTCCATCGAGTCCTTCCGCACAATGGAGTCTACTTAATCTCTATTTGCTGGAAAAAGCGTTCTATGAGCTTGTCTACGAGTTGAACAGTCGTCCCGATTGGGTGAAGATACCCTTGATGGGCGTTGCCGCATTGTTGCAACAGGGATTTCAATAAGACGTAGAGCGAATTTACAGATACTGGTTTCAAAATGAGAGGAGTCATTCTGAGCGCAGCGAAGAATCCAGAGGGTGATGGCGGCGTGTACGAGGCGGATATCGTCTGGATTCTTCACTCGCTGCGCGGAGCCTGCCCGGAGCGAAGCCGAAGGGTTCAGAATGACTCTCCACCGCAAATGACTATACAAACTGTAAATCCGCTAGAGATTTTCCGCACAGCGGAGTGAAACGACACGATGGCTGAAATGGAAACGCTGCAGGAATCGAAACAGGAAAGCTCGGAGATCGGCCCGCCCGATCTTCTTTTGGCCATCCCCGCTCCCCCGAGCAGCGATACTCTCGCGGCCACGGTTGCCAAGCTGGAGGAAGCCTGCGGTCTGCTCTCGATGCCGTGCCGCCTGCTCCTCGCGCTGCCTGCCGAAACTTCCCAGGAGATCCCTGCGCCCCTGCCGGGAATGGAACCGAACCTCCCTGGGACGAGCGCGCTTCATTTTGTAAACTACCCGCTGCCTCCTCCCAATCCGGGCGCGATTCCGTGGCTTCCGAACGCTGCCACGTATCGCGCCCTTTGCCAGCTCGCCCACAAGCTGAATGCGCGCGGATGTACCGTTCTTGGAACGGACCTGGGATGCAATCGAGACTCTCTTACTGCGGAAAAACTTACCCTGCTCATGGGCCCGGCGATCGAAGGAAACTTCGATCTGGTGATGCCGCTCTACACCACCCAGCCATTGGACGACCTGCTCAATAAAAGCATTCTCTATCCGTTGACGCGAACCCTCTATGGACATCGAATCGAGAATCCTCTTGGCAACGAAATTCAAATATCGTCGAAAATGTTTCCGCCGCTTTCCGCCGGCGCATCTCAGGACTCCACCCGCGCACAAGGACGATTGCCCTGGCTGGCAACCGTCGCCGCCAATCGAAATTTAAAAATCTGCCAGGTACGCCTGGGCACGCGCCGCCCGTCCAGCTCCGACGGCATTGACCTGAGCGATGCGCTGGCGCAATTGGCGGGTCCTTTATTTCTGGATATGGAGGACAATGCGGCCTTCTGGCAACGCATTCGCGGCTCTCATGAAGTCCCCACCTTTGGCGCGGCGGAAACGCTCTCTGAACCAGCGGAGACGGTGGATGTCCGCCGTATGGTGGATGCATTCCAACTCGGAGAAAGCAATCTGCGCGACATCTGGTCCCTGATTCTTCCTCCCGTCACTTTGCTGGAGCTGAAGAAACTTTCCCGACTCTCGCCGGACGAATTTCATATGGAGGACGCTCTCTGGGCACGTATTGTGTATGATTTTGCGCTGGCCCACCGGCTGCGCAACATCCATCGCGCCCATCTCTTTGGCGCGCTGACACCGCTGTATCTGGGATGGGTAGCATCGTACGCCGTGGAAATCAACAAAAGCGGCATCGCCGCCGCGCAACAACGCATGGAACAACTCGCTCGCGCCTACGAATCGGAGAAGCCCTATCTCCTGTCTCGTTGGCGCTGGCCAGATCGCTTCCATCCGTAACGCGGTAGAACAGGAGTACGTCATGTGGGAACAGGTACATCAGGCGCTGCGGGAATCCCTGCATCGGGCCGTGTTCAAGGTCGCCACTCTACTGCCAGGTGTCCTGGCGTTGGTCGTCGCGTTGCTGGTCTCCATCTTGATCGGATGGATTTTGGCGACCATTCTGCGCCGCATCCTGATCGCGCTGCGCTTCGATGCTCGCGTGGAACGTTCCGGTATGGTCAATATTTCCGATTGGTCTTCCGCCAAAACACCCACATTCCTGGCAACCCGCATCGTCTTCTGGGCGACTGTGGTCGCCGGCCTGTTTGTCGGCATTGCGGCCCTCGATGCATCCCTGTCTTCCGGCCTGTCGGCCTACGTCGTCACGTATATTTCGAAGATCGTGGCCGCCGTGTTGCTGCTGATCGTCGGTGCCATCATCGCCCGCTTTCTTTCTCGCAGCGTTCTCATCAACGGCGTCAATATGAACGTGCAGCATGCGCGACTGCTCAGCCTCGGAGTGAAATGGCTGGTGCTGGTATTTACCGCGGCCATGGTCCTCGACCATCTGGGAATCGCGCGCGGCATCGTCGATCTTGGCTTTGGCATCCTGTTTGGAGGGATTGTGCTGGCGCTGGCATTGGCCGTCGGCCTGGGCTCGCGCGACCTGGTCAGCCGCTCGCTGGAACGGGACCGACACAAAACACCGCCGGACGAGGACGTGGTTCGACACTTCTGACAAACGCACGATCTCGCCCGTCGCGGTAAAAACAACCCTGGGTGCCCCGCATCTACCCGCGTTCTTTGCGGAGAGCTGTGGGAGGAATCAACGTAGCATCACCGCTCATCCGTGGGACGCGATCTATAGCTAGCAGCTACAGTATTCATCAAGCTTCACAGCAAGTGCTGCATGTACCATGAATCGACTGCTATGAAATTCCTGGACACATTGCTGGGCCGGCCGCTTGCTTCCTGGGAAGATCGCGCGGAAAAAATTGGCGCGTCCAAGGGCATTCCCATCTTCGGCCTCGACGCACTCAGTTCCGCGGCGTACGGCCCGGAAGCCGCCATGACGCTGCTGATCCCACTGGGGATGGCAGGCGTGCATTTCGTGCTGCCGATTACCGCGGCCATCCTGGCGCTGCTCACAATCCTCTATTTCTCCTACCGCCAGACGATTGCCGCCTATCCCAACGGCGGCGGCTCCTACACGGTTGCCGGTGAAAATCTCGGCCCCCTCGCGGGCCTGCTCGCAGGCTCGGCGCTCATGGTCGACTACATTCTCGAAGTTGCGGTTGGCATCTCGGCCGGCGTCGGCGCGCTGGTCTCCGCTCTGCCAAAACTTCAGCCCCATACGCTCAGCCTGTGCCTGGCGATTCTCGCCATCCTCACCCTAATGAACCTCCGCGGCGCGCGGTCTTCCGGCGCGGCCTTCATGGCTCCCACCTATTTGTTCATCGCCTGCCTGCTGGCGGTCATCGCCTGGGGCGCGGCTAAGGTGATCCTCTCCGGCGGCCATCCGCATCCGATCGTCGCTCCGCCGCAACTGGGCCATGCGACTGCCGTCTTCAGCATCTGGCTCCTGTTGAAAGCTTTTTCCAGCGGCTGCACCGCCATGACCGGTGTCGAGGCCGTCAGCAATGGCGTGGGCGCATTCAAGGAGCCGCACCAGAAATCCGCCCAACTCACTTTGACCATCATCATTGCGCTGCTTGGCGTTTTACTGCTCGGGATCGCCTTCCTCGCGCCCGCCTACCACATCGCCGCGACCGATCCCACCGGCCCGGCATACCAAAGCGTCCTGTCCCAGCTCATCGCCGCCGTCAGCGGACGCGGCATTTTTTATTATGTGTCGATCGCTTCCATCCTGCTGGTGCTGGCCCTTTCCGCCAACACCGGCTTCGCGGATTTTCCGCGTCTCTGCCACAACGTCGCGAGAGATCGCTATCTTCCCTTCGCCTTTACTCTTCGCGGACGGCGTCTTGTCTATTCAAGCGGCGTCTACGTGCTGGCGTTCTGCGCGGCTCTGCTCTTGATCCTGTTTCGCGGCGTCACCGACCGGCTGATTCCGCTGTTCGCCATCGGCGCTTTCCTCGCCTTCACTCTGTCCCAGGCTGGGATGGTTCAGCATTGGCGTCGCAAGCGCGGCCGCGGCTGGCAATTCAACATGGCCGTCAACGGAATCGGCGCGGTCGCCACAGGAATTACCGTCTGCATCGTGCTGGTCACAAAGTTCATGTCTGGAGCATGGATCACCGCGCTCGTCATTCCCCTCATCATTCTGTTGATGCTGGCCATTCATCATCACTATCTCTGGGTGGGTCGTCAGATCGCGGCAAAAGAATCGCTCGATACCAGTAAGCTCAGTCAGCCGATCGTCATCCTGCCGATTCCAGGATGGAATCGCGTCACCGCCAAAGCGCTTCGCTTCGCCCTGTCGATTTCGACGGAAGTCTATTGCATCCACGTGAAAAATGATGAAGGCGAGGAACCGCTGGCTCCGCTCTGGAAAAAGAACGTCACCGACCCACTACAGCAGGCAGGTGAACCGCAACCGAAACTCATCCAACTCGAGTCCCCGACACGGCGCGTCCTCGCCCCCATCGTCGATCAAGTGGATGAGTTGGAGAAACAAAATCCAACCCGCCATCTGCTGGTTCTGCTCCCGGAACTGATTGAAAGCCGATGGTACTATTATGTGTTGCACAATCAGAGAGCGACCCTGCTGAAAACCATGTTGTATCTCCGGGGAGGGCAACAAACCGTGGTTGCCAACGTTCCCTGGCATCTCGAACCGCACGACCCTTCCGCATCCAACAATTAGCTCGATGTCCACGGCGGGCACCCCTCGATAATGTCGAAGGCTACCAAGCCTTTTCTGCACCTCTTTGGCTATGCGGAGTGTGCCCTCCTGCGACCAAGTGGGACCAGGTTAGGATGCTGGAGTCTGAGCGGTCATTGTTGCCCGTAGAAAGAGCGATGATGCAAAGAGCGGCGAGGCTTGGCGACACGCGACTGGTCAAACGAGACAGAACGGTCACGGCTTACTTCGTACGCGGAAGAATTTCTACTTCGGCAAAAATACGCCAAGCAGGGAATGGAATAGAGTCAACCTTTTCCACACACCTGGGATGTCCGACAAGCCATCCCGCAAGGCTGCCGATCGGGACGTCGATCGGGAAATGCTCCTTCCCAGGATGTGCGTCAAGCTCACGCCTGTGGCCAGTGTGTTCTGCTCCTGCAGCGATACTCTCGATGGGGATTCGCCAGGAACCACCGCAGCCATGGTCCGCGCCAACATGCTGTACGAGGGCGGAAACAAGCTGTTCGTGCCGGCGTGCGGGCAAAAAAAATCGCACGCCGGGCGAGCGCTCGCATCTGAAAATGATCTTCGCCACTTCTTCCGCATGCAAGCTATCTGCTAGAGTTCCGGCGCTCAGGATACCCGTCTCGCGCGCACACCCGTCGTCTATGTAAAGTCCAAGACCACAGAACCCTACTGGTATGACGCACTCGCCCCGCTAACGACCGCCGCCGACAAACTGCACGACCTCCAACCGGTCACCATGTTGCAAGCTAACCTGATCCCAGTTCACGCGCGGAACAATCTCGCTGTTGCGTTCAATCGCAACACGGTCGGATTTCAGTTGGAGCAGTTCGACGAGATGGCGAAGTCCTGGGTCGGAGTCCAATTCTGGAAATTCACGATCGCGTCCATTGATGGACAATTTCATTCGCTGGGCAGTGTCCCTGTTCTTCCCGGCTGCTTTACCGGGACGACGACAAGGGTACCACGGAAACAGGCTTGGATTCGCTGCCGGCCCGGTGACGGGTTGTACGCACGGCACTGCGACGGAACAAGGCGTTCCACAGACGGTGCATCCTCGGTTCTTCCAGCGGCAAGGACTGGAGGATTTGCCACCGAAGCGAGATGAGAATCTGAAGCGCCTCCGTGGAGGACCCTCCCACATTAATGATTTCATCCTCATCGCCTTCGTGCAGATAGCAATCGTTCAGGTAATCCACGGCATGGCCGATCATCTCAAGCGCCCGCCCCTGTTCCCGCGTCATGATTCTCCGCAG
>JAJZDO010000811.1 GCA_021805955.1 Acidobacteriota bacterium | reverse complement strand
GCTGATGCATGAGATTCCGGGCGTCGAGTACGTATACTCCATCTCCAGCCCGGGACAGAGCCTGGTGATTGTTCGTTTTCTGGTGGGGACGCCGGAACAGGACGCTCTGGTCAAGGTGTACAGCAAGCTGTATTCGAATGCGGACAGGATGCCGGTGGGCGCTTCGCAATCGCTGGTCAAGGCGCATTCCATCGACGACGTGCCGATTCTGGCCTTGACGCTGTGGGGCCCGCACTACAACGGATATCAGCTACGGCAAATGGCGGATGAGGTGCAACACACAATCCGTCAGGTCCCAGATGTATCTGAGACGAAATTGATTGGCGGCCAGCCGCGCGCAATGCGAGTGGTATTGAGCAGTGCGAAGCTGTCGGCGTTCGGAGTTTCTCCGGATACTGTGGTCGAGCGATTGAAGGCGGCGAACGTGCGCATGCAGGCGGGCGAGTTTGCCGAGGGCAATCAAGAAGTTCGCGTGGACGCAGGCGATTTTTTCCGCGATACAGCCGACCTGGGCGGAGTCGTCCTGGGAGTTGCAAACGGGCGGCCGATTTATCTGCGTGACGTGGCCGACAAGATTGTGGATGGCCCAGCGGAGCCGCAGGACTACGTCCTGTTCGGCACGACACGCGCCAGCGTGCATGGCGAGGCCGCGCAGGAGTATCCAGCGGTCACGATTACGATTGCAAAACGCAAAGGCACGAACGCCACTGATATTTCAAACGCAGTGCTGAAGCGGGTGGCGGAGATGCGCGGCGTAACGTTACCTGCCGATGTAACGGTGACGACGACACGCAATTACGGCGCCACCGCAAAGGCCAAGTCGGATGAACTGCTGAAGCATCTGCTGCTGGCGACTCTTTCCGTGACCTTTCTGATTGCGCTTTTTCTTGGGTGGCGCGAATCGGGGGTGGTGCTGCTGGCAATTCCGGTGACGCTGGCGCTGACCATGGTCGTGTTCTATCTGCTGGGGTACACGCTAAACCGGGTGACGCTGTTTGCGTTGATCTTCAGTATCGGCATTCTGGTGGACGATGCGATCGTCGTTGTAGAAAACATGGTCCGCCATTTTCGTCTGCCGAAGAACTCCCGTCGTCCGCTGAGCGAAGTCGCGGTAGAAGCGGTGGCAGAAGTCGGGAACCCTACCATCCTGGCGACGTTCACGGTGATTGCGGCGATTCTGCCGATGGCCTTCGTCCGAGGGCTCATGGGGCCGTATATGCGGCCGATTCCGGTCGGCGCGTCGCTGGCGATGATGTTCTCCTTGATCGTTGCCTTCGTGGTGTCGCCGTGGGCTGCAATGCGACTGCTGGGGCGCAAGCATTTGGAGGGCGCGCGCACGCTGGAGCCGGAGAAGGAAGGCTGGCTGACCCAATTCTATCGCCGGGTGATGCATCCGCTGCTATACAAGCCACGAACTCGCTATATATTTCTGGGTGTGGTGGTGGTGCTGCTGGTGGCGGCCATGGCGCTGGTGCCGCTGAAGATGGTGCTGGTAAAAATGCTGCCCTTCGACAACAAGAGCGAGTTCCAGGTGATGATCAACATGCCGGACGGCACTCCGCTGGAACAGACGACGCGGGTGGCGCAGGCGATGGGCGCGTACCTGAGCGGCCAGAAGGATGTCGAAAATTACCAGATCTACTCCGGCACGTCTGGCCCATACAACTTCAACGGGCTGGTGCGACATTACTACATGCGCAGTCTGCCGAACCAGGCGGACATCCAGGTCAATCTGCTATCGGCGGATGTGCGCAGCGCGCAAAGTCACGAGATCGCGAAGCGGCTGCGTCCTGGACTCGACCAGATTGCGCAGCGGTATGGGGCGCGGATTCAAGTCTCCGAGGTGCCACCTGGGCCACCGGTTCTGCAGACGCTTGTGGCTGAAGTCTATGGCCCGAATCTACAGGGCCAGACCGAAGTGGCTCGCGAAGTGAAGCAAATCTTTCAACAGACAAAGGGCGTAGTGGACACCGACTGGTACATGCAAGACCCGCAACAGGAGCTGGTCCTGCACGTCGACGAAGCGAAGGCCGCGCTGCACGGAATCGCCGTCGCGCAGGTGGCGCAGACAATTCAACTGGCCGCTTCCGGCATGCAAGCGGGGTTGCTGCATTCGCAGGATTCGCGCGAGGCAGTGCCGACGATGGTGGAGATGGATCGGCCGGAGCGCTCGTCGCAGCAGGCACTGGAGAACATCAAGCTGCGCGGCGCCGACGGCAGCATGGTTTCGCTGCGCGAACTGGTGGATGTGGAACACACCACACTGAAGCCCGACATTTATCACAAGAACCTGAAGCGCGTGGTGTATGTGACCGGGGACGTGGCCGGCGCCGAAGAAAGCCCTGTCTACGCGATCATGAAGATGAATCAGGCACTCGACAAGTTGACGCTACCGGACGGGTACAAGCTGGTTCGTTATAACTCCGTCCAACCCGAATCGACGGACCACTACTCGATGAAGTGGGATGGGGAGTGGCAGATCACGATTGAAGTCTTCCGCGACCTGGGACTGGCGTTCGCCGCTGTGCTGATCCTGATTTATGTGCTGGTGGTGGGATGGTTCAAATCCTTCACCGTGCCCCTGGCGATCATGGCGCCGATTCCGTTGACGCTGGTAGGTATTCTGCCCGCTCACGCGCTGCTGGGCGATTTTTTCACCGCGACTTCCATGATTGGATTTATCGCCGGGGCCGGCATCATTGTGCGCAATTCGATTTTAGTGGTGGACTTTATCGAGCTGCGTCGGCGCGAAGGCATGCCGCTGAGGGAGGCGGTCATCGACGCGGGGGCCGTACGTCTGCGTCCGGTACTGCTGACGGCGGCAGGCGTGGTGGTGGGCGCCAGCGTGATTTTGACGGACCCGATCTTTCAAGGCCTGGGATTGTCTCTGATTGCAGGCGGAGTCGCTTCGACTTTTCTATCCTGGCCAGCGGTACCAGTGCTCTATTACATGCTGAACGCGCGCAAGGAGCAGGCACAACGTTCATCTCTCAACCGGGAACAATAGGAGGTTTGTCATGACAGTTGATCGAGCAGTGCGGTTAATGGCAGGTGTAGTGGTGCTGGTTTCACTGGCACTGGCGCGGTGGATATCGCCGAACTGGCTGTGGTTGACGGCCTTCGTCGGACTGAATCTATTGCAGTCGGCGTTCACCAACTGGTGTCCGGCGATGACGATCTTTCGAAAACTTGGACTGCCTGAGCCATGCAAGGCGGCGCGCTGAGGCGTACAAGTAACGACCGTGCTAAACGCCGGCAAAAAGGTAAGCAGAGATGGGACATCCAAGCAACGCGTCCTCGCGTCCTCGGCTTAAATCACCCGAAAGACTGCGGGACGAGGTCTACCGGCAGATGTTTCGCGTAGAGGCCGGGAGGCCGCGGGCTGAGGTGGAACTGGCGATCGCGTTGCTGCGGGCATGGATGGGATTGGAAACGCTGCCCGCGATGGATGAACAGGTACAATGGCTGCGCACAGTCTGCCCAATCTGTGTGGATATGATCGAGGAGGCGCGAAGCGCCAATCGAGAGTGAGCCAGGCGGTCGAAAACCCTGCGGCAAGTGAGCTACGGCAAATCAGGCGAAGGAGAAAGACATGGAAGTCAAGATACACCACACCGGAAAAACCAGGTTTCGGATTCAGGCAAGGCAGCATGTAATCGAAAGCGACCAGCCGGTGGAGAACGGCGGCGAGGATGAGGCGATGACCCCACCGGAGATATTTCTGGCGTCACTGGGCTCCTGCGCTGCTTTTTACGCAGCGCAGTTCCTGTCGAACCGGAAGCTGGCCAATCATGGTCTGGAGGTGTCTGTCACGGCTGAAAAGCTGCTCGACCCGGTACGCCTGGGCAACTTCGTCCTAAAGGTGCAAAGCCCGGTGAGTCTGACTCCCGACCAGACGCTGGCCATGGAGCGCTCAGTACATCGTTGCCTGATTCACCAGAGCCTGCTGCATGTACCACAGATCACGATCGAGATTATGGCCGCACAGGAAACTCCGGCGAATGCGTGAGGGCGTGCCGATGTTGAGGCAGCCGGACAGCATTCTGCCAGTAGCCGCCAATATGCCCGCAGCATGGAGTGTCAACGGCGTAGCCTACGGGGAGCGGAAGGAGACTTTCACAAAGGAGCGGCGCGCCCACCGCTGCCAGCGGAGACGGACACCGAAACTACCGCGGCATTGCCAAGTTGCCAAACATGCTGTTGCTGGCTAGACTTTGTGCGAGCGATACTCTGGAGCGCAACGCGGGTCGAACACGATTTCACAAATCCTAGACCGCGCTGAAACGCTGTAGAAAAGATCGCCATGCCCGGATGGATCTTCGTGCAACCCGGGCGTGTCGCAACAAGAACGCCTCGCACAAAAATCTGCCGACCAGGAGATCAACCCTTGCGAAACATTCGTACGATCTTCAGTATTTTTCTTGCCCTTGGCTGCTTCGTTGCTTTCAGTCCAACCCTTCCTGCGCAGAACCAGGCAAAAAACAGCTTTGAATTGCCTCCTCCTCCGCATGCCAAAGAGATTCATTTGAAGCATGTTTTGGTGATTGGCGAGACGAAGGGGTTTGAGCACGATTCCGTCACCGATGCGATGGTTGCCATCGCCAACATGGGCAAGCGGAGTGGATTGTGGGACACGGAAATCCGCACCGACACAGAACTGCTGACGAAAAAAGATCTCGGCAGGAATGCAAAAAATCTAAATTACTTTGACTGCCTGGTCTTCGCCAGTACGACGGGCGAGTTGGATATGGATGCAAGTCAAAAGCAGGACATGATGTCGTTCATCAAGGACGATGGGAAATGTTTTGTGGGCATTCACGCCGCGCTCGATACCAACTACACCTGGCCGGAATATGGCGAGATGATTGGCGGATGGTTCGACCAGCATCCGTGGGGAACCTTCATGGCGCCGATCGTGAATGAGCAGCCAAATTTTCCTGCGGTGCGCCACTTGCCGAAAGAGTTTGTGAAATACGACGAGATTTATCAGCCGAAGGACTGGTCGCGCGACAAGGTGAATGTCCTGCTGAGCCTGGATTCCAGCAAGCTCGACTACTCCAACAACCCGCGAATTCACAGGACGGATCATGATTTTCCGGTGGCCTGGGTGAAGATGTACGGCAAGGGCCGCGTTTTTTATTCGACGCTGGGGCACACGGAGGAGTCGTGGGAGGATCCGGACATTCGCAAGATGTATTTCGAAGCCATCAAGTGGGCATTGGGCATGACCGATGGCAGCGTTGCCTCGCATCCCAAACCGGCGGCTTCCGGTTCGAACCCCTGAACGTCTAATCTACATTCAACAGCAAGATGCCGGAGCGCGATAGCCTCTCAATCGCGAACCGTCTAACACCGGACACATGCGATACTGTTGCATTGCCTGACTAGGAGTAGCGAATCGAGCCGATGAACAATTTGCGGGCGATCACATTCGCCGTCATCCTTGGAACTATCTTTTTTCAAAACCGTCCGGCGCCGATGTATGCGGCCGCCGCGCAAAGTTCTGCCGAGAACAAGCAGCCGGAAAGCTCGGCTGCGCAGACCGGCACAACCCAAAGCAGCGGACACACCGGAGAGGCGCATCCATCGTATTCGCGCCCGGATTCAGCGTCGGTCGACCCTTCAGCGCAAGCGAAATTGGGAGGCTCTCTCTTTCGCCAGAATTGCGCTTTTTGTCATGGCCGCGATGCAGCGGGGGGAGAAACAGGGCCGGACCTGACGCGATCCAAGTTGGTCGCTCAGGATGTTGCCGGAGACAAGATCGCCGCGGTAATACGCCAGGGACGGCCGGACAAGGGCATGCCGTCTTTTACTTTCTCTGCTGCGGGGGTGGCCGAACTGGTTGCATTTATTCACGAGCAGCAGATCGAAGCGAAGTTACACAATGGAAGCCGTCGCGGCGTCGACGTGGCGGACCTGCAGACCGGAAATGCGGCGGCAGGCAAGCAGTACTTCAACGGCGCCGGCGGTTGCGCTTCGTGCCACTCCGCGACAGGAGATTTAGCAGGCATCGCCTCCCGTTATGAGGGGTTGGATCTGGAAGAGCGAATGCTTTATCCCCGGCATGCAAAGAGCACAGTCGCTGTTACAGTCTCATCCGGTCAAACCATCAACGGTACTCTCGCGTATCTGGATGAGTTCACGATCGGCCTGCGCGATGCCGATGGAACGTACCATTCGTGGCCGGTTGGCAGCGTTCGGTACTCTGTTTCATCGCCCGCCGAAGCACACGTAGCTCTGTTTTCTAAATACACCGACGCCGACATCCACAATCTGATGGCCTACATACAAACGCTGCGATAGAAGGCGTGCATTGCAACGGATACAACTGAAAAAAGGTCCCCAATTGATATGAGACTTTTGAAGATCGCCTGGCTTGTTTCTTCAAGTGTGTGGATGGCATTGATCCTGTTTCCTTGCGGGCTCAACGCGCAGGGCGTCGATGCCTCAATGTTGCGAAACCCGCCCGCAGACAGTTGGCCCAGCTATCATGGCGATTATTCCGGAAGACGCCATAGCAAACTGGCGCAAATCACGCGCCAAAATGTTGGGAATCTTGGCCTGGCATGGGCCTTTCAGACCGGACAGGCAGCGACGCTGAAATCTTCACCGCTGCTGGTGGATGGCATTTTGTACTTCACGGTCCCGGAAAACATCTGGGCCGTGGATGCACGCTCCGGACATTTGATCTGGCATTACATCAACCCGCCCACCAAAGGGGACTACATCGGCAATCGCGGCGTGGGCATGTACAGAAACTGGCTGTACTTTCTGATTCCGGATGGACATCTGTTGTGCCTCAATGCAAAAGATGGCACGGTGCGCTGGAAAGTGGAGGTCGCCGATGTCAACAAAGGGTACTGGACAACCATGGCCCCGCTGGTAGTTGGCGATCATGTGATTGTGGGCGTGTCAGGGGACTTCGATAATTTGCCCGGCTATTTGCGGTCG
>JAJZDO010000849.1 GCA_021805955.1 Acidobacteriota bacterium | reverse complement strand
CTCCCGAAACCAGTCCCCAGGCTCCGGGCCTCTGTGTTCACAACGGCAACCTCTACATCACCTGGAAAGGCGATGGCAACGACAACCTCAACGTTGCACAGGTCAACATCTCGGGCAACTCCATCACCGGCTTTGTCGGCAAGGTAACTCTTCCGGACACCAGTCCTGTCAGTCCTACCCTCGCATCCAACAACGGCAAACTCTACTTGGGCTGGAAAGGCGATGGCAACAATAATCTGAATGTGGAGAATTCCTCCAACAACGGAGCCAGCTTCGGCAGCAAGTACACTTCTCCCGAAACCAGTTCACAGGCGCCTGCCCTTTGTACTCATAACGGGAAGGTCTATATCGGATGGAAGGGCGACGGAAACGATAACCTCAACGTCGCTCAACTCTGCGGATAACTACGAAAGATTTCAGGCAAAGCCGGACAGGCCCGTCCTCAGCGACGGGCCTGTCCGGTTTCTGGCGTGCGAAAATGCCTCCGACGGGCTCGCGCCGCCGGAAAACGTCTGAGCCATCACTGAAGTGCGGTGCTGAAACGACCGAATAATGAGAAAAAATTAGTGGATGCTCACATTCTGCACCACACGGGTAATTACCCCGCTCGGGCTGGGCGCATCCGGTTTGAGATTGAAGCGAATCGAGAAAAAAAGCCCCAGCAACTGGCCGAAGATGACGTCGAGGGGCGGCCGATATGCGTCGGGGATCGAAGCCTGCAACCCGGATGTGAGGAGGTATTCGCATTCCTTGCGAATTTCGCTCGTCGCTTCGATCGCCACTGCGACCCGCGTCTGGACGACACCTTTTTTTTCGATTTCCCTCAGCAGGTCGGCTTCATAGTGCTGCCGCCGTCGATCGCCGGAAACGTAGCAGACGAACAAGGTCTCTGCATTCAATGCAGCCAAAGGGCCGTGCCGCAATCCCAGGGTGGATTCGGACATGGACTGGATTCGACCCGCGGTGAGTTCGGAAACCTTCAAGGCGGACTCGGTGGCAACCGCTTTCATCACTCCCGAGCCGACAAAGCAAACTCTGGTATACGGCCCCTCGGCCAGACTGGCCGCACATACGTCGGCCACTTCCAGAAACTTCTCTCCCGCGGCTACCAGGGATTGCAGGATGGGCTCGTATTCCTCCAACGTCCATGTATTGGCAAGGCATTGACCGCAGACAACCATGTTTGAGAAAGAGCTCGTCATAGCCAGTCCGCGATCATTGACGGCGTCATCCAACAAAAGCCCGAACACCCGCGGTTCGTTCCGGTGGTCCATAATCATTTTTCCGGATGCATTGCAGGAGACAACCAGATGGGAAATATTCGAGTATTCTTTCAGCGCCTTGTCCAGCACGGTAACGCCCTCGGGGCTGTCGCCCGATCTTGAGAAGGATATCCACAGGTAGTTCCGGTCGCGCAGGATGTAATCCTCAAAATTGGTGAGCAGGTCCGTACTCGGGACTGCGCTCACCTCGCACTGCCATTTCTGGCGCAACAGAGCGACCAGGGACTGGCCAATATAATCGGAGGTGCCGGCCCCAATGAGAAAAACGATTGGACGCTGGTTGGAATCCGGACCAATTCCCTTTGAATGTAAAAATGCCTCGATTTCGGGGCGACGTTGCTGGAAATTCATGAACGTCGTGGCCCAAGCATGGGGCTGCTGGGCAATTTCGCTGGGAGTATGGGACAACCCGCGTTTTACCTTTTCTTCTTTGTCCAAGTGGATGAGACGCAGCAAGTTCATCACAGTTCAATGCTCCTTCGGGGTCTGATATCGCAGGAAACCGGATTCCAAACAGACACCACAACAATGATAAGATAACAAAACGGAATTGATCATAACTCATAAGATACAACTTAGCAACCGGTTAGTGATGTACCTCACATAAAATGGCACCCCTAGACAAACGATTCGACGTCAATATTGCTGGCGAAATTAATCTTGATTTGATCCTGTACGGTTTGCCGGCGAACATCCCTTTAGAGCGAGAGATTCTGGCCACGGATTTCCGCCTCACTCTCGGGGGGTCATCGGCCATTGTCGCGCATAACCTGGCTACCCTCGGGGCCAGGGTGGGCTTCACGACGCGCCTGGGCAAAGACGAATTGGGCCGAATCGCACTCGAACACCTGGCAGAAAGCGGGACAGATCTGTCCCAGATTGTCTATGCGACAGATGCGACCAGTACTGGCGTCACGATTCTACTGCACCACGGCGCCCAACGCCGGATTCTCACCTATCCCGGTACGATGAGCGGTATGTCCCTGGCCGACCTCAATTTTGAATATCTGGCCTCAGCGAAACACTTCCACTTGTCCTCTCTTTTTCTGCAGCAGGCACTGGCCCCAGATCTGCCGGCATTGTTTCGTGACCTGAAGCACGCCGGACTCACGATTTCCCTGGATACGAATGACGATCCGGAAGACCGCTGGGATGGCGTTCTACAGGAATTGCTGGAGTACGTCGACGTATTGCTTCCAAATGCCGATGAAGCCTGCCGGATTGCCCGGCGCGACACTGTCGAGGATGCGCTGCATACCTTGTCCAGCCGCGTCCCGTGCATCGCCGCCAAATGCGGCGCTCGTGGGGCGCTGGTCCAGATCGGCGATCGACTCCACCGCATTCCTCCGCTCAAAATCGATCCTGTAGACACCATCGGCGCGGGGGATAGTTTCGATGCGGGTTTTCTGTGCGGTTACGTTCGCGGTGCGAACACGCTGGAGTGTGCTGTCGCGGGCAACATTACTGGCGCGCTATCCACCTTGCGGCCGGGTGGCACGGAGGCTTTTCGGGATGCGGAGCTTCGCGAAAGCTTCCTGCGGGAACACCATTTCCCATTTCTGGATTGCTGGTAGCATGTTCGCAATTCCTAAACACGGCGGTCGATTTCAGTCTCTTCACGGCACGCTGAGCGTCCGACGCGCCGACACTCTAGGGTTCTCGTTCAATCTCTGCTCTGAACGATCGGACGGCGTTGCAGCAAAATGCATCTCGTGCAAGGGCATCCAGAAAGTAACTATTCATTACAAAACAAAAGGTCTATGGGTCAAGCAGGCAAATGGGAATACACATTCCCATTTGTGGCATCCATATGCCGCAGCTTCGCTTGGACAGGTGAATTGTGGTTAGCGGGCGGAACACCATTCGTGCGCGAAAACAAGCATCACTTTTGCAGCATCGATGAGCGAGTCGATCTCGACATACTCGTCCGCGGCGTGCGTGTTGCCGCCTCGCGGTCCCCATAGGACGGCGGGGGTCTTGGTGAGCATATGAAAGATATACATGTCGCAGGGAGCCTCAAAGCCAACTACGGGGGGTGTTTTCCCTAGCACTCTCGTGGCGCAATCGGCTAGCTCGGTGACGAGCGAATCCTCAGCCGAAATCGCGGATCCGGGCAGCCATCGGGACGGAAACACTACGTCAGGCGGTTGTACAAACGGGCTGCCGTGCGTACGGGAGAGCGACGCGATCCACTCCAGGAATTCCCGATCGATGTCTGCCAGTTTTTCGCCGGGCATGGCCTGCCAATAAATTTCCAACTTGCATTCTTCCGGAATCGCGATCGGCTCTTTGGTTCCCCATGGTGCGGTGAAGACTTTCGTGACACTCACGGGGACGGGATCCGTGGCGTCGCCGTACAGGGGATGAGGCTGAGCGTGGACGCGGCGTTGATCGGCAAAATCTTCGATCTTCGCCAGCAGGAACGCCAATTGCTCTATCACGCCGGGGGAAGGCGGCCCATCGCTGAGAATTCCGCCGGAAGCTTTCAGTGTGACATGGGCGATCCGGCCGCCGCGCTGCGACGGACAAATCCGCAGGAACGACGGCTCGGAGATGATGGCTGCATCCGCATTGAATCCTTTGAGGCGGCCAGCGATGGTTCCGTTGACGCCGCCAAACTCTTCATCCACCACCGACTCGAATAGAACATCTCCTGCCAGCGGGAGATTGAATTTGTGCAGACACTCCATGATGAAAAGGTGGGTCGCTACGCCACCCTTCATGTCGTTGGAGCCACGCCCGTAGAGAAGGTTTCCTTCCACGGCCCCGCCAAACGGATCTCTCTTCCATGGAGCCGAGCCGACCGGAACCGTGTCGATGTGACCGGAGAGCAGCAGCGATCGCCCGTTGCCTGTACCCTTCCGGCGCGCTCCTACGTTGGGACGACCGGCATACTCCCGACCTGGCCTGAATAAGGGATGATCCTTCAGCCCCGGCACCTGATCGAAGGTATAGGAGATTGGGTCGCATCCCAGATCGGCAAGAAACCGGGCAATGTATTTCTGGCATGTGCCCTCGCCGCCCGTGGGGGGAGTATTCTCCGACGGGATGCGGACAATGTCCTGAAGAATCTGGACCAGGCGGTCGGAGTGTTGTTCGACATAGGTAGTAAGTTTGTCTTGAACTGCCAAGTCATTCATTCGTACTTGTCCTCGCTCAACGGCGTCAATCTATTCTGAAATCCTCGCGTCAGACATTTCGATATATTCCGTATTTGACGCACCCGCTGTTTCGAAATTCCATCATAACGGAAAGGGTCAACAGCGTCATGCCCTTCCAGATCGCGCTAATTTCGGGACATGTGCCAAGAAATAGCCGACAACGGAACTGAAGAAAGCGATCCCTGATCCGACTTTGACCGGCCCAAGTGAAACTGCGTCTTGATACAGCCTGCGGAGGAGCTGATCTGGGCCAGAAGCGGCCTCCAGCGGCCATTGCAGCCTGTTTGCAGGGCGGATGCGCTGCGGAAACTCCTGCCGGCGATTCAAATCTGCCTCGCCTCAACCCCTTCCAAACCTTATCGACGGATTATGGAACCTCTGTCTATCTTGACTTTATGAAAGCAGGGTACACGCTGTAAGTCGAACTCTTCCAGTGATATCATCAAGCTGTGCCGGGTCCTACGCGACGCAATCCCGCCAACCCCGCCAGGTCCGGAAGGAAGCAACGGCAACGGGCTCATGCGTGCGCAGTGGGGTACCCGGCGCTTGAAGTACTGCGATTCAGCCAGCCTGTTGGAAACATCCCCCACACTCACGCGGAACACGGAACTATTTCGAGGCCAACACATTGAAATTCGATCTTCGCCCCCGGTCGCTGCGCCGGGCAAAAATTACCGCGCTCGGAACCTACGTTCCTCCACGACTTCTGACCAATGCCGACCTTGAAAAGATGGTCCACACCAACGACCAGTGGATCGTGGAACGAACCGGAATTCGCGAGCGTCATCTCGTCGATCCCGGCGTTGCGACCAGCGATTTAGCGGTGGCGGCAGCCCGCATCTGCCTTGCCGAGCGCGGCATCGAACCGAGCGAGGTGGAAGCCATCATCGTCGCCACCGTGACCCCTGACATGCTATTTCCCGCGACCGCCTGCCTGGTGCAGGACAAGCTGGGAGCGAAAGGCGCCTGGGGTTTCGACATGTCCGCCGCGTGCTGCGCCTTCGTCTATGCGCTCCAGGTAGGAGCGAAGCTGATCGAATCCGGCGCGCACAAGAAAGTGCTGGTGATTGGCGCGGATGTCATGTCGTCGATCATCGATTACAAAGACCGTTCGACGTGCATTATTTTCGGCGACGGAGCGGGCGCCGTGCTGCTGGAACCGGCGGAAGAAGGCGAAGTCGGGATGATCGATTTCCTGCACGAAATCGACGGCTCCGGCGCGGCTTCGTTATATATGCCGGGAGGGGGCAGTCTGCATCCGCCGACCGCGGAAACCGTCGCGAAGAACATGCACGTCGTCCATCAGGAAGGACAGGCCGTGTACAAATTCGCCGTCCGCAAAATGTCGGAAGCGACCGAGGCCCTGCTCGCGCGCAATGGCATTCATGGCAGCGATCTGGACTGCTTTATTCCGCATCAGGCCAATAAGCGCATCATCGTTTCCACGGCGGAGCGGCTGGGGATTGCGCCGGAGCGCGTGATCATCAACATCGACCGCTTCGGCAACACCACTGCGGGTACCATTCCACTGGCCATGCAGACGGCGAGAGAAGAGAACAAGCTGCACAAGGAAGACTTGGTTCTGTTGGCCTCTGTCGGCGCCGGGTATACCGTCGGCACGTGTCTGCTGCGCTGGGAAATCTAAAAGTTTTTTGCTTCAAGTTGCCGCACTAGCTGGCCGGGTGCCAGTCCTTATCACCCGGCATCAAATTGTCGCCTCACTGCTTCAGCGCGATGATGGAATCAATGTATTGCAATCCGTCGGACTCGGCGAGGATGACAGCTGCACCCTGTTGGGCCGCTTGCAAATTAAAAGTGTATGCGGTTCCTGATGGGATTAACGGAACCAAGCCTGGGATTGTATTTCCTGAAGTTTGAGTGAACGTCAATGTAGCTGTACCGCTTGCAGAACTTGAAACGGAATAGGTTCCTTTAAGGGTGTATATCCGTGGATTATTCGCCGGTTGGCCCGGAACTGGATACTGGAAAGTTCCAGCCGTGATATTTCCATTGCCGTCGAACTGCATCGTGCCGGCGATAGCAATTACTCCTGTCTCCCCAGAGCCATTGGATGCCCCTGAGTAGATGCCGGTACTGATGGAATATGTTCCGCTCAAAGCTGCATTTGAGTATGTGGTTTGCCCGGAGACGGGAGGCGGGTTGGTAATGGGATTCGAGTTGGAACTGCTGTTTGCTCCTCCGCATGACAGCAACACCAAGGGAGAGCACAGGACAGCAGATCGCAGGAGTGTGGCAAAGATCGTGGTGCGCATCGACTCAGATTGCATGGGATGAAGTTTCCTTCCGTTACCGCTGGTTTGCTACGATGCCAGCGATTTTACTCCCATTGTCGAACGCATCCGAACAGGTGTCACGCCTCTCTGCGCATTGTCGCGTAGCATCCCTGCTAGCGCGGGGGCCAGGGTAGACGATGCTCCGCGCCAGTAGAGTATTTTCTGCCGTTCAATGGCAATTGTATTTACAATTTGAGTGTGGAGATTGCGTTCGGCCTGGAGAAAAACGAGCA
>JAJZDO010000979.1 GCA_021805955.1 Acidobacteriota bacterium | reverse complement strand
GGATCGAGCTGCCGGATGATTCCAGCAGGTCCTCGAACTTTGCGCGGGGCCAGGAATGACTGCTTTTCGACACTGGCTACTGTTTTTTGCGCGACCAAACCAGACTATCAAGATTTGGCTACTACTGTCAAACAAAAGTGAATCTTTTTTTTGCCGACTTTCCGTTACAGCATGGAATGTCGTTCTCCGCTTCGTGCCGGCGACTTATTAAGAGGCGATCCGCCCGCCGCATGCCCGCTGTTCGAGCCGGATTTGCGGAAAGTCTTCTTGGCTATCTATGGGAATGGTAGTGCGAACAAGATGCCTGGATCAGGCAGTTCCGTTCTGCTGGACTACGAATTCTGCTCTAGATATCTAGATGCGCTTGCGGAGCTCTATACGCCCAGTCATGAACATACTCTTATTGAAGGCAACGCGCAACCATTGTGCTGTTGAAAAGCGATCCACGACTGTTGAAAATCCCGGCGCCTTTCCACGCGCAATTTAAAAAATCTCTTCATCGGTATTTACCTGCTGCTGCGGCTTCGCTGATTCTGAAAAAATTCGGATCCGCATGTTCGCAATCGTTCGCCGATTCCAGAGCGCCACTGCGGTCGCTCCCAGCAGTGCTGCCCCACCCATCAGAAATGCCGTTGACCAACGGCCCCTTCCTGCCCCCATCTTCATGGGAAGGCCTGCAGCAATTTCATGGTCTGATATCTTCGAGTCTCGTTTCCGTAAGATTTTCATGTTCTCTTTCTGCTTCCCGCACTGCGTAGCCATCACAAGTATGGCATACCGCCTGGATCTGGAGCTATCTATCTTTAGAATCAATCTACGAAGGGAACCGTCGGCCCAAAATCGGGCTTCTTCCGCTCATCGAAAATCACCCGCTTCTATGGAATTTGGAAGAAGAGTCGAAAAAAATATATGGAAAATACAAATTTTTCGTGCATCATTGAGGATTCTATGGCATCCTATTTCTGTAGAGGAATTGAAGCTGCGCCGCTGAATGTATCCAGAATGGCGCTCCATCCTCAGCAAGTTGCGTCACTGGCCTCCCGGCACGGACAATCAAATGTTCGTGCCGTCTTTTTTTGCCCATAGCTTCTGGGGTTCCTTGGGCGCATCCGGGGACAGCAAAACACCATGCCCATCCGGCGCAAGCTCGTCAATCAAGCAAAAACCTCTGTTTGGCCGCCGCCATCCGCGCGTCTTATTTTCTGTGGCGCTTCTGCTCATACATGTTGGAATCCGCTTTGGCGCAGAGTTCTTCCACTGTCTGCGCATCATCCGGATAAATTCCCAGGCCGATACTCGCGCCCACCGGCAAACGAACCGTCCCCAAGATGATGGGCTCTCTTAAATCCGCCGTCAGTTTGGCAGCCAGCACTTGTGCTCCATGTGGCTGCAGCAGGTCGGAGACGACCACCATAAATTCGTCTCCACCCGCGCGTGCAATCGTGTCGGCCTTTCGGATACGCATCTGCAACCGCGTGGCCACGATGCGCAGCACTTCATCGCCCACAGGATGCCCGTAGGTGTCGTTAATCTGCTTGAAATGGTCTAGATCAATCAGCAACACGGCCACGCGTGCGCCATTGCGCTCCGCCCTCTCCAGGGCTTTGGTCAGCCGATCCTGCAGCAGGCGTCGATTCGGCAAGCCAGTCAGCGGATCATGCAAAGCCAAATGATGGGTGTGATCGATCTGCTCTTCCAGCAATGTCAACAGAATTCCGATTGCGACAATATACTTTGGAATGTTCCAAACGGAGTCCTGAATGTGCAGGCCGGGCCTGTAAATTGACAGCAGGGCCGAGACGGGGAAAACCAACGCCCAGACGAGCAGGCCCACCACGGCCGTCAAAGAACCCGTCGTCCGCTGCGGAAATTTTCTCCAGTACTCAATGCCGGCCATCAGGTAGACCACGAAATAAATGCAGTCGAGTCCGTAGACCTGCTGCCGGTAATACGTCACGAATGCCAATAAAACGACCAGAAAAAACATTAGCAGTGCGTAGACTTTACGCTCGCCGATGCGGCAGCCGGGGTCGTGAAACATGGCTGCCACCACGGTCGCAAGCAACAGCGTCACCGCCGCGTAATACCATAACGTCGTCGATGGATTCAGGAAGACGAATGCGATATAGAGAAGGGTCGCAACCAACCCTGTGGCCGCAACCCAACGCATCCGTACGCTGTAATAGCCGGCGCCCGCTGCATAGATGAACGCCGCTCCGGCAAGCTCCAGCAGGACGGCTGAAATCGTCTGCACAAACGTTTGCAGGCTACCGGGCTGGCCACCGAGTAGCTCCGCCGCAAAGTGCAACAGAATAAAAATCCAGCCCAGCAACCACGCTTGTAGCTTGCCTCCGGCGCGGTGCCGCAGGATGGACCAGAAGACAAACACAAGGATTGTCAGGGCCAGCAAGTCCGGCAGTGGTGCGTAGTTCAACATGGCAAACCAGCGCAGAAATCTTCGTCCAAGGTGTTCATGGGAAGAAAAACCCTAAGACAGCCTCCGGCGGCGTTTGAACCGACCGAATGATGCATGAGTGTGTCCTTAGGTAGTGCCTGTATAGTACGTCCTTACCCTAGCATTTTTGAAAATATTCAAAGCGGATAATCGGTAGCTGTGCCTTGCCATACACGGCCTAATGGTTACCGTTGTAACTCGTAGAGGGTTCTCTTCGCGTCATTGTTCCAGTGAAGACCGTTGGCCCACCGCTTCTACAAGGGTACTTTCGTTTTGGATGCGGTTTCTCGCGGTGTGGTGAAGGCGGAAATATCAACTTTTCGCGGCAGGGATCGTACAATTATAAAATTAGTCTCAGGAGTCGGCATTCTATGCGTGCACGTTTCTGGTTCATCCTTATCGTTGCGCTGATCTGTGTTGCTGGGCACGCCCAATGGACGGATCCATCGGTCGACCTTCCCGCATTCCATGCTGCGCCTCCGCCGCCTGGCGCGGTTCTGCCGCCTATCTTGCACGGCAAGCAATTAACGGGGATCTATTTCCAACTGCCGTGGCAAGCGAAGGTCTATACAGATGCGGCCAAGATCCCCAATGTCCTCTACCAGCTGCCCTGCTATTGTCGCTGCGACCGGGCCATCGGCCATACCAGCTTGCGCAGTTGTTTTCAGGACCTGCATGGCGCCGAATGCAGCACCTGCGCCAAAGAAGGGTATTACGCCTATCGCATGACTCGCAAAGGCTGGACGCCGGCACAGATTCGCGCCGGCATTGAACGCGGCGACTATAAGAAGATAGACTTGGATACTATCGCGGGCGGTCATCGCCACTCCTGAAATCGCCACATCCCGCAACCGTCTTCTCCCCTTCGTACTGCAGGAACATCCCGGCTTGCGCCTGCGAGTGTAAGCATCCTCGCTATCGAAGTTCCGTATCGAGATTGAACCGCGCGAATCGAACTCAGCCGCGGTCGATATAATTGAAGGTGATTCCGAGGAGTCACGTTTTCACTGAGGAGATCCACGTCATGCCCTTACAGCCGACGAAAAACATCTGGCACAACGGAAAACTTATTCCCTGGGACCAGGCGCAAATACACGTCATGTCCCACGTCCTCCATTACGGTTCATCGGTGTTCGAAGGCATTCGATGCTACAAGACCGAGCAGGGCGCGGCCATCTTCCGCCTTCAGGATCACATGCAGCGCATGTTGGACTCGGCAAAAATCTATCGCATGGAATTGCCGTACACACTCGACCAGATGAATGACGCTGTTGTCGAGACCATCGAATCGAATGGCGTGGCGCCGTGTTATATCCGCCCCATCGCTTTTCGCGGCTACGGCGAGTTGGGGGTGAACCCGATGAAGAATCCCATCGAGTTCTACATCGCCAATTTCCCCTGGGGGAAGTATGTCTCCGGCGATCGCGGAGCCGACATCTGCATTTCGTCCTGGAACCGCATGGCACCGAACACTTTGCCTGCGATGGCCAAGGCCGGCGCCAACTACATGAATTCGCAACTCATCCACATGGAGGCCAAGATCAATGGCTTCGACGAGGGCGTCGGTCTTGATGTGAACGGCCTTGTCTCTGAAGGTTCCGGCGAGAATCTCTTCGTCGTACACCAGGGACAGTTGCTCACCTCCTATCTTGGCAGCTCCGTTCTGGCAGGCATCACTCGCTCATCCATTCTCACTCTTGCGCGTGATTTAGGCATCCCCGTTGTCGAACAGCCGATTCCGCGGGAGCTTCTGTACATTGCAGATGAGGTTTTCTTTACCGGCACGGCCGCGGAAGTGACGCCGATTCGCTCGATTGACCGCATCGTGATTAAAGACGGTCACGCCGGCCCCATCACCAAGCAGTTGGCCGCGGAATACTTTGGCATCGTGTCGGGCCAGCGTCCGGATCGTTTCAACTGGCTCACCCCGGTCAAGGTAGCCGTTGACGAACCGGTTTCTGCGTAGCTGCAGCCGATCGCTGCGGAACATAACGGTCAGCAAAGGGGTTGTGTCGGTGCCCATCAGCGACGATTCCGTGAAGCCGGAGCATAGGAACAGGCGCTGGTTTTCTCATATTGTCGGATGCAAAGCTGCATGGCGCATCGGCACAATCCCAGGCAATCCAGCACAATCTTTGCAGGGGTGATCGGTGTTCGTCGCCTGGACGTCTAACCGACAGGCACGAGACATTCTAATTTTTGGAGCCACTAAAAAAATGTCGAGCCAATTGTCTTGTGTTGTAGCGGCAGGCGCGTTAGCCATCGCTCTGCTGCCCGCATCCGCCTTCTGCCAGCCTTCGGACCTCGCCGCAAAAGAAGATCGCCCGCCCGCCGCAGCCCAGACTCCCGAACAGCCTGCGCCGTCGAAAACTTCTGGCACCGTCGACATCGAAGGCAAGACCATTGCGTACACGGCCATCGCAGGTACCTTGACGGTGGGCGCGACAGACCAACAGGATGCCATGATCGGCCCCGATGGAGGGCTGCTTCCCGGCCAGGCAGCTCTGCCGAAAGATCCAGCGCAGGATCCGCCGACCGCGCAGATGTTTTATGTCGCATACTTCAAGCAGGGAGCGGACCCGAATCAGCGCCCCATCACTTTCCTGTACAACGGTGGCCCGGGCAGCTCCACCGTGTGGCTGCATATGGGAGCGTTCGGCCCCAAACGCGTCTTGACGCCCGTCGATACGCACATGCCGCCTGCTCCCTACCGTCTGGAAGACAACCAATACAGTTTGCTCGATGCCAGCGACCTGGTTTTCATCGATATGCCGGGCACGGGCTTCGGCCGCCTCTACGGTAAAGACCACGAAAAGGCCTTCTGGGGTGTGGATCAGGATGCGAACGCCTTCGCCCGGTTTATCGCGCGATTCATCAGTACCTATAACCGCTGGAATTCACCGAAGTATCTTTTCGGCGAAAGCTACGGAACCACGCGCTCAGCCGTGCTGGCGAACATTCTTGAAAATAAGAAGGGCATCGACCTCAACGGCGTCATGCTGCTTTCCCAGGTGCTCAATTTCGGCGATCTGCCCGACGATACGCACGCCAATCCCGGCAATGATCTGCCGTACGAGTTTGCCTTGCCCACCTATGCGGCTACAGCGGCGTACCATCACAAACTGCCGCAGCAGCCCGCCGATCTCCAGACGTTCCTCAAAGAGGTTGAGACCTTTGCAACCGGCGATTATGCGCACGCATTGTGGGAAGGGAATCAGATTTCCGAAACGGAAAAGAGGTCCGTCGCGGAAAAACTGCACACCTACACCGGCTTGCCCGTCGACTACCTGATGAAGGCAAATCTGCGTGTCAGCGGCGGCGAATTTGAGCACGAGCTGCAGGGGGACAATGACCTGACCACCGGACGGCTCGACGCTCGCTTCTCCGGGCCGACCATCACGCCACTGGGCCGTGTGGCGGAGTATGATCCTCAGAGCGCTGCCCTTATGTCGGCCTATCTTTCCTCGTTCAACCAATATGTCCGGCAGGCGTTGAAGTATGGCGATGGCCAGACCTATCTTGGGGAAGCGCTGTTCGGCGGGCATGCCTGGGACAACAAACACGCCCATCCCGGCGGCTCGCCCTCGGATGGCTCCAATGCGTTGAACGTGATGCCCGACCTGGCCAATGCAATAAAGACCAATCCGCAGCTAAAGGTCATGCTGAATGCAGGCTACTACGATCTGGCAACGCCCTTTTTCGCAGCGACATATGAGGAGCATCATCTGCCGATCGATCCCAGCCTGACCAAAAACATCCAGTATGACTACTATGAATCCGGCCACATGGTCTATGTGCGCGACGAGTCGCTGCACCGGCTGCACGACAACGCGGCCGCATTTATACGCAGCACGGAGAATCGCCCGAAGTGAATGTGCCGCGTTCCTTCAGGGCAGCCACGCGCGACCTACGATAGAGACGTTCCATCGCTTCATAAGTGTTGATTCCAGATCCGCCCGAATCGCGCCACACCTGAACGGTTAGCGGCCCCGAGAGGCAGGTTGCCCGTTCCGGTATGACCGTCCATCTATCTGCGGGTATTGCCTCAATGAGCTTCGAGATCGCCGCTCGATCCTTTTCCTGACAGGCGCTTTCGAGTTCTAAATGTTCCGGAGATTCTACAGTTTCCGTTTCTCGCATGATCGCCACCTGGGCTCTGCTTGTTTATGGTAGGCGAAGACAAGGCGAATAGCAGGAGCTTATGCCAGGAACATGCAGTCACCGTAGGAAAAGAAGCGATATTGCCCGGCAACCGCGTGGTTGTAGGCGGCGAGCACCTTCTCTGTTCCGGCAAAAGCACACACCAGCATCAATAGGGTCGACTGCGGCAAGTGAAAATTTGTCAGCAGTCCGCGCACCACGCGAAACTCGTATCCGGGTGAGATAAACATATCCGTTTCTCCGGAATGAGCGCGCAATTCTCCGTCCTCGGATTGCCGCGCGCAGTGCTCCAAAGTGCGCACTGTCGTGGTGCCCACGGCGATGATGCGGCGGTCTTCGCGCCGCGCCAGGTTCACCGCCTGCGCCGTGGGTTCCGG
>JAJZDO010000963.1 GCA_021805955.1 Acidobacteriota bacterium | reverse complement strand
TGACAACCACTTTATTAGGTGGAATTCCATTTAACCCACGCTCCGATTAACGGCCGCTCCAGTGTTGCCCAGCCCATTTTGAGCCATTCTATCTTGTCCTAAATCTATGTTCCCGACCTGTAGCAAGCAGGCATGCCTACATCCGCAAACTCCTCGTTCATCCAGGCATGGAAAGCTTCCAGGCTTTGGGGCCGATGGAGAAAATTCCGCACCAGCGTTTCTCCTGGCTGCGAGCCGCCCGGTTCCAGCACTTCTTTCCGATAGCGCAATGCTGCCGGGCCTTCGACCAGGTTCTTCGGGTCGAACTGGCGATAAAAATCGAGCGCGATCACCTTATCGAATAAATACGTGTGGTAGTTCGAGGAATACCCTACCAGGTGCGTGAAGCTCGTGTAGAGACGGTTGCCCTCCATCCACGTATAGGGGAGCGCGGCGGTGTAGCCGGCGTGCATGATCGCGTCCAGATCGATCGTGGTCGGCTCCAGGCAATGCAGATCGAGTGAAAATCGCGTGTAGAAGAGCTGGCCGCGCACGCCGTTGCCGCGGCCGAAGGCGCTGGCGCGGTTCATGCGCGCCACCAGTTCGGCTGGGATCGGTTCACCGGTCTGATAGTGGAGCGCAAACGACTGCAACAGTCCGGCGTTGCGGAAGAATTCCTCCAGCATTTGCGATGGTACTTCGACGAAATCCCCTTCCGTGGCGATACCGCTGACCCCCGCCCATGGCTGCTGGCCGCCGAGGATGGCGTGCATCAGGTGCCCGAACTCGTGAAAGAAGGTCACAACGTCGGAATACTGCATCAAGCCCGGATCGGACTTTGCAGCGTCTGTGTTCCCGCCTGGAAAATTACAGATGAGCGCGGCCTCGGGGACCTGCACGCCCCGGATTCCTGGAACCAGCGGAAACGCGGAGAACCATTTGTCCTTGCCCTCGCGGGGATGCATGTCCAGATAAAAACGGCCTATCTTTTCGTCCTTGGCATTGCCGTTTTCTCTTTCCAGCGGGCGATCGTAGACATCCCACGCAGTAACGGATGGATCCCAGAGGGCTGCAGCGTCTTCTCCTTGCTGGGGCGCGGGACGAAACTCGACGTGAAAGAGTTTGGCCGCCGTGTCGAGGATGCCCTGCTGTACGCGCTCGTAAGGGAAATAGGGTCGCACAGACTGCGAGTCGAAATCGAATGCGGAGCGGCGATATTGCTCGTACCAGTACGTCGCGCTGGAGGCGTCGATTGCGGTCAGCCCTGGCTGACGCTGCCGCGCGAAGTCCAGCACCATGCCGTATTCCCGGGTTGCGCCGGGTTTGGAGGCCATGTCGAGCTGGGCAAGAAATGTTTTTACATTCGCCGCCGATCCCATCATCTGATCCGCGGTCGCCAGATCCGCCCATGTCGCAAAGCCGAGCGTCTCCGCCAGTTCCTTCCGCGTGGCCAGTATCTCCATCAGGATTTGCTTGTTCGCCGGATAGGCTCGGGTGTTGTATGCCAGAAACATGCGCCGCCGCAGCGCATCGCTCGTGGCGAAGGTCATCACAGGCTGGTAGTCCGGATAGTCTGTGGTCAGTGTGCGTTGGCCTTCAGCGTCGGGCGCATGACGGGCAAGAAAATCCTCCGGCAGGCCGTCTAATTCTCCCGCGTCGGTGACGACGACCGTATTGACGTGCTCCTGTACATTGCGTCCAAAGGCAAGGCCAAGCTCTGTAATGCGCTCCTGCAATCTCTGGATACGCTTGCGCGTCGGCAGATCTTTGTCGACGCCGGCGAGCCGGTACTGCAGCAGCGTGCGCCCCACGTAGTGCTGCGTGGCAGCTTCGGCAAGGGATATGTCCATGGAAGCCAATGCGTGGTATATCTCGGGATTGAGCGAAAGCTGTACGGCGGCTTCCGCAACGGCTTGCACCATCGCTTCTGCCTGATCGCGGACGCTCTTTTCCGCGGCAACGGAGTGCAATAGGCCTGCTTCCGAGCCCGCCACGCCGAGTTCCGCGATGGCACGATCGTAAGGAACCAGAGTGTTGCCGACTGTGCGCGGTCCTTCGACGGCGAGAAGCTGATCAATGGCCGTGTTGTGGGCAGCCAGATGGCGGGCGACCCAGGAGCTTAGGCTTTCAGGATCGAGCCGCCCGGCCCAGGCGTGCAGATCGTCCCGAACGGAGCTGGATCGCAGCCTGTCGGGGGCCACGGGCAGCACTGCAGCCACCCCGACCCAGCCATGCCCCAGGGTGGCAAGGGAAGCATGCATGGTTTGCAATAGAGAGGCGAGCAGGGACATCTGATTTAGCATAAGGGTCGATTCCGTTCTAGAGTAAAGTTGCCAGCGAGGGTCTGCTTCTTCTCATACTAACTAAAGAAGTTCTGCATCGGTCTGAGCGCTTCAGCATCTTGGATACCGGGGCATAAAGTTGGCAAATGGAAGGGAAATGGGAGAGACTAAACAGTTTGCACTTCTACTTGTTTGGTACTGTAGATGCTGGATTTCTTACGACCGAGGTTACATCTGACCGTAACCCTGATAAGATGCCGCAGTTGCACCTGAAGAGAGGTGCGGGAAAACGTGATGATAGAGTCTGCTCAAAATGTAGGTTTGCGCTACCTTCGTTCGCGGCTGGGCCGCATTTGCGTCGCGCTCACCGGCAGCACCCCCCAGGAAATGCTGGAAAAAGCTGCCGATGCTGTGCGCGAAAACACGCTGATCGAATTCCGGCTCGATTACTTGCCGAAACCGCTGGCGGCGATGCCGAAGCTGAAGAGTTTTCTCGACGAGCATCGCGAAGTCACGGCAATCGCCACCTGCCGCCGCAAGGTGAACGGGGGAAAGTTCACGGGTGCCGTTGCCGGCGAACTGGAAATTCTGTCGAAGGCGGCCGCATCCGGGTTTGATCTGGTGGATGTGGAGTTGCAGACGGCCGAGGGCCTGAAGCCTGCCGACTGGAAGAGACTGCGCGGGCAGGGTGCGGCGCTGTTGATCTCGTATCACGATTTCAAGGCGACCAAAGACCTCGAAAAGATATATGCTCGCATTCGCCCGCTGCAGCCGGACTTTATCAAGATCGTCACCACCGCGCGTTCGCTGGCCGACAACGTGGCCATGATGCGTTTTCTGGAATCGAAGCGCGATGAGGGGAATGTGGTCGGCATCTGCATGGGCGATCTCGGTGTCATCAGCCGCGTGCTCGGCCTGCGTGCCGGCAGCCGGTTTACCTTTGCTTCGGCTACAGTCGGGGAGGAAACCGCGCCCGGCCAAATTGCCGCCCGCACTCTCATTGAGGCCTATCGAGCCGACCAGGTCGATGCGGGAACGAAAGTCTATGGAGTTGCCGGCGACCCCGTCCGCCATTCTCTTTCGCCCATCATGATGAACACTGCGTTCCACCGGGAAACGGTGAATGCGGTCTATCTTGCGCTGCAAACCGACAAACTTGCCGACCTGATGGTGTTGATTCGTGAGGTTCCTGTCCAGGGACTTAGCGTTACGATGCCGTTCAAGCAAGAGATAATGAAACATCTTGATCGGACCGACGCGCTCTCGCAAAAGATCGGCGCCTGCAATACCGTAGTCCGTTCGCAAGATGGCAAGCTGATCGGCTACAACACGGATGTAACCGGGGTGGTCCGGCCCCTCGAACAACGAATCGATCTCAGGAAGGCGAAGATTCTTCTGCTGGGAGCCGGTGGCGCGGCGCGGGCAGCGGCCTTCGGATTGAAACAGAAAGGAGCCGACGTCTTCATTTTGAACCGAACACCGCAGACCGCGCAAAAATTGGCGCGTGAGGCGGATGCCAAGACAATCCGGCGCGATCAGGTAGCGAAGACCAGTTTTGACGTCATTCTCAATGCGACGTCGGTGGGGATGGCAGGCAGCAAACAGCAGACCATCCTGGAAGAGAAAGAGCTGAATGCCAAGCTCGTGTTCGACATGGTGTACAGCCCCATGGAAACTCCGCTGCTGCGCCTGGCCCGTGCTAAGGGACTGGCGGTGATTACGGGAGCGGAGATGTTCGTTCAGCAGGGAGCGGAGCAGTTCCAGCTATGGACTGGCAAGCCCGCACCTAGAGAAGATATGTGGCGCGTCGTAACGCATGCTTTGCGTTCGCGCGTCGAGGCCGGAAAACAGGATGTTTAATGTGCAGACGATTAAGAGAGGAGACACCGGACGACGGGATGACCGTCTCGATGACCGTCGATCGGTGGATAAAAATCCTATGTTTCGTAAATTGCTTAGAATTTGTGGCGATATGCTTCCTTACCTTGCCTGGATGATTCCGTTAGTGGATCGGATGATGGTTCCAAAACGTGAGGCGATTGCTCCGGGACTGCTGACCCTGAGCAGCGATATCAGAAGTGACCTGCGACATGACCTAAAGGAACACATGGCAGCGCTGCAGGCTGTGCAAGTGGATGTAGCACCCGCGATTGAAGAACAGCAGCGCCGTCTGGAGCGACTCGAGGAGCACGCGGCGGAACTCAACCACTCGCTGACCAACCTTTCTGAAGACCAGCTCGATCTGGCCGATCAGGTGCGCATCATGGCGGGATGGGTGCGCAACTCCGCTGTGGCAGGACTGTTTCTGCTGACCCTGATGTTTGTACTGAAGCTGGTACAGGCCATCCACGGCACGGGCCATTAAAGCGCGCCGTCTCCCGCTGTAGAGTTTCAGCCAGGGCGTTCGCTCCCGCGCCGCGTCCATCGCAGCGGACGGTTGGTTAATACCACGTGGTCCCGTCCGCAATCGTTCCGCTTCCCAAAAATGAAGCCCGACGGCCCGCGCCGACCTGCACGAAACCCCACGCTTCCTGCATTTCTCCTTTCCCCTTGGAATTAAAGCATTTTCACAGATAGCGTAAGGTTTGGGTGCCCCATCCTAGCGCAGCTAGGGTGGGATAGCGCTATGTCCGCATTAAGCAACTGTGAAACTGGTCTAGTTGCCGAATTTCCATAATCAGGATTAGGATGATGCAGAGTTGGTGCAGAACGCATTTCGACCCGCCTGCACATGCTCGTTTTCTAGTGAGACCGAATTCAATGCTGTCGAACGATTAAAAACTTTCAGCCTGGACGTTCCGCAAGCGGTGCGTGCCAGCGTGATGGGGTGACTCCGTATGGCGTGGTATGCATATTGCATTGCAGAGAAACAGGCATTTCCAGTACTAGCTCATCATCGCAAGCCTATTCCGTTAGATGCGCAAATCGGCGTATTAGGCAATCAGATTTTCCTCTATCCAGCCAGTGATTTCGCAGTTGTAGTCAGCGAACATTCCCCAGAAGACAAATTAGACCAGAAATCCGCCGTCGATCACGCCCGTGTGATCGCAAGCTGTTTTGAACACTCAACCGTATTGCCCTTCCGCTTCGGAACGGTATTTTCCGACGACGACGCGCTGCGTCGGTCGGTTCGCAGCAATCAACGCCAGTTCAACGCCAACGTGGATCGTCTGCGCGGCAAGGCGGAGATGCACCTGAAAGTGGTGTTTGAAGACTCTGGGCCCGACTCGCCGAAGTATCTTTCCTCACCCTGCGTTGGGAAGGAATATCTCTCCCGGCTGCGGGAGACAGCGACGGTGCAACGCGAGCGGCAGACCAAGGCAAAAGCGGTCTTCGTTCAGGTGCACCGCATGTTCTCACCTCTCGAGGAGGACATCACCTGCCGTCGCACGGACAGCGGAAAAATGCTGCTCGACATTGCCCATTTGATAGAGCACGGAAGTATCGTTCGCTATCAGAATAAGTATTCCAGCGCCAGCCAAACCATGCGCGACTGCCAGATCATGTTGTCCGGTCCATGGCCGCCGTATCACTTTATCCACGGGACCCATCGCGGTCCAGCCCAGGCGCACGGTTACGCGTAAAACGCTCCGATCGCGCAATCTGCACTCCTGTCGATACAGAAGAAACCCTCGCGGCCCCACAGCCACGAGGGTTTTTTTGTGGGCTTCGCTGATTGGAGGAGACAAACGCGACGATTCCGGCCCACACTCTATGGACGCAATGGAGTCGAAAACGGAATCAGGAAAACCGGTCGACGGTCGAAACGTTTTTCTTTCTGCTCAGAATAAAAGTTTCCCGGCGCCGCGCCACAGATGCATGCTCGATCTTGCGCCAGAAAGCCACAAAATAGTCGGTCGCCGAAATGATCGAGACCATGGCCATAAAGTAGACCGCGAGGATCGCGATAATGTGGACCGGCAGGATGAACCAGCCAAAGCGCCACACACTCCATCGGTGATCGAGAATGGCCGCCACGACAGCGACAATCTGCGTCACCATCTTCAGTTTGCCCAGGTCGCTGGCCTGAATTGTGAAGCCTTCCGTAGTCGCAATGGAGCGCAGGCCGCTCACCAGAAATTCCCGGCCGATCACCAGCACCGCGATCCAGGCCGGAACGATACGAGGATTCAGTTCCACCAGCGCGATGAAGGCCGCCGTCACCAGCAGTTTGTCAGCCAGCGGATCCAGCAGCATGCCCATCGTCGTAATTTGTCCGCGTTTTCGTGCCAGATAGCCATCCACTCCATCGGTAATGGAAGCGAGGATGAAGAGCGCCGAGGCCAGAATCTCGGCTTCGCCATAGAACGCGTGGAACGGAAAGGTTCGCGAGAGAAGCCAAATGAGCAGCGGAACGCAAAAAATGCGGCTCATCGTGATGGAGTTGGGGAGATTCACGGCATATCCTAGCTCGCTGCACCCGAATAGTGGGTGCCATACAGGGCCTTGCAAGCATTATGCACTACCTTGCGGTGTCTTCGCGCCAGCGGGCCGGCTTTTTATTCTTGGACGTTCCCGAGAATACCGAAAAGTGGGATGTGACTGCGGTTTGGGGTCGTCCTCTGCAGACGCAAGATGCTAATTTCTCTTCTACGCCTTATAGCCGATTTACAGATACTGTAGTTAAAAATGAGATGAGTCATTCTGAGCGAAGCGAAGAATCCAGAGGGTGACGGCGGCAATGACCAGGCGCATATCGTCTGGATTCTTCACTCCGCTGCGCGGAGCCTGCCCTGAGCGTAGCCGAAGGGTTCAGAATGACTCCCTTTCACAAATAACT
>JAJZDO010000073.1 GCA_021805955.1 Acidobacteriota bacterium | reverse complement strand
ACCTGCTTCGTGCGCTGGCAGAATCCACTGCTTTTCCGCAGACAGCGGTTGTCGCCATTGCCATCGTCTACGCTGCCATGTGGTTGGTCGCGGCGACGCGTGTCAAAGCCGAAGCTTGGTTTGCAAGCGTTGCCTATGCCGTCACGTCTGTCCTGATTCTTGTTCCCATGTTGTGGGAGCTTACCTTGCGCTTCAGGGTTTTTCCGGCTGCGATGGCGGCCAGTGTTCTCGCCACGTTCGTCGTGGCATCCTTCGCCTTGGCGTGGAAACGCCATTTCACCGCCATTGTCTGGGTAACATCTGCCGGCGGCAGCACCGCCGCTCTCATCATGGCGATTGCGACGCACGATCTGGCACCCTTCACCTTGGCAATCCTCGTGATGGCCGTTGCCTGCGAGTATCCGGCGGCCGGCAATCGCAGCTTGACCGTCCGGCCCCTGGTGGCCGCTTCTGCGGACATTGCCATATGGGCCATGGTCTATATCGGCTCCAGGCCAGAAGGCATCCGAATGGAGTACCGGGCAGTCAGCGGAGCGCTGCTGCTGGGGCTCGCCCCAACTCTGCTGCTGATCTACGCAGCTAGCGCCACTGTCCAGACGGTGCTGCGAGGACATAGGATCACCTTCTTCGAAATAGCGCAGACATTGGTTGCGTTCCTACTGGTCGTCTGGAGTGTGCTGTCGTTCTGGTCCGGCGCTGGCGCGGTTGTGCTGGGGGCGCTCTGTCTCATTTCGTCGGCTGCAGGCTATGCGATTGTCATTGTTCACTTCGACACCGCTCCTGAGCAGCGTAACTACCACGTCTATGCCGCGGGAAGCGCCGGCCTCTTATTGGCAGGCAGCTACTTATGCCTGCCGCCTGTGTGGCTGGCGCTGTCCCTGATCGGCGCTGCGATTGCTGCCACGCTTGTGGGAGCACAGTCAGCACGTCTGACACTTGAATTTCATGGATTGGTGTTTCTCGGCGCGGCTGTGTTCTCCTCCGGACTGCTGGTGTATGTGTTTCACGCAATTGTGGGAGCTTTCCCTCTCTCACCCGGGTGGCTTGTCTGGTGTGTTTCCGCCTCTGCGGTTCTTTGCTATGCGTTGGAACGGCGCTTCCCGGCGGAGCAGTGGAAGCATTGGCTTCTCTATGTTCTTTCGGCGGCCCTCGCGGTCAGCGCCACAGCGGCACTGCTGGTGTGGGCGCTGGTTCGGCTCGCGCTGGTCGGCAGCACTCCCGGGGCAGCTCATGTCGCCGTCATCCGTACGCTAACTATTTGCGCAATTGCGCTGGTCCTGGCTTACAGCGGCTCGCGCTGGCAGAGAAGGGAATTGCGGTGGCTTGCCTATGGCGCATTGATATTCGTGGCATCGAAACTGGTGTTCGAAGACATGCGCCACGGACACCTTGGATTCACCGCCGCGTCCATCTTTCTATATGCCATCACGCTGCTGTCGGTCCCCCGACTGGTCCGCCAGGGGCTGAGAGCGAGAGACGCGGTTTGAATGAATGCGTAAGCACGACGGTTCCAGACAGGTGGGCGGTGTTTCCACATCCACGTGAAAGGAAGGCGCCACTATTCGCTTCCCGCCCCACTGTGATTCAATGAATAGAGATGACGGAACGCTCCTCCACGTTGGCCCGCCGGTCGCTTCCCCGCCGCATCAAGGCTGCGACCCGGCGAGTTCGCGAACTTGCCTCCATTGCGCATGCCGTGGCATCGACCAGCCATCCGTACATGGCGCACATCGTTCCCATGCGGCGCTGTAACCTTTCCTGTACCTATTGCAACGAGTTTGACGATGTCTCCGAACCGGTTCCATTGCCGGAAATGCTGCGTCGCATTGACGATCTGGCCCGCCTCGGCACCAGCGTTATCACCATCTCCGGCGGAGAGCCGCTGCTGCATCCGGAGCTGGAGCAGATCATCGCCCGCATCCGGCATCATGGCCGCATCGCCGGCATGATTACGAACGGCTATCTGCTGATGCCCGAACGCATCCAGCGCCTCAATCGCGTCGGTCTCGACCACATGCAAATTTCCATCGATAACGTGCAGCCCGACGAGGTCTCCAAGAAGAGCCTGAAAGTGCTGGACAAGAAACTGCAGATGCTGGCTGAGCATGCCAATTTTCATGTCAACATCAATTCCGTCGTCGGCGGCGGCATCAAGTATCCCCAGGATGCACTGACGATAGCGCGCCGCGCATTGGAGCTGGGATTTACCTCCACCATCGGCATCATTCACGACGGCGATGGTCAGTTGAAACCGCTGGGAGGCGAAGAGCGCCGGATTTATTACGAGGTGAAGAATCTCGGCAAGAAGCACTATTCCCGTTTCAATCACTTTCAAGAAGCCATCGTCAAAGGCGAGCCCAATGATTGGCGTTGCCGCGCAGGCGCACGATATATCTACATTTGCGAAAACGGCCTGGTGCATTACTGTTCGCAACAGCGGGGCTGGCCTGGCACGCCGCTGTCGGAATATCGCCGTCAGGATGTGCAGCGAGAATTCCTGACAGAGAAAACATGTGCCCCCAACTGCACCATCTCCTGCGTTCACCAGGTTTCGTACATCGACCACTGGCGAGCTCCGCAGACTTCAAAGATTTCCCCTGGACTGCCCCCGAGCGGGTCCGTGCAGGACCAGGATCTGGTACAAATTCAGCTCTCGTAATCCGCAGCCCTTTCAGTACACTCCCAACAAGGGCAATGCGCATTCATGAACGCATCTGAAAATCAGTCGTCGCTGACCATCGAGCCGAACAGGCCACCCGACCCTTGGCTCGACTGGCTTCTGTCCCTCCCCGCTCTGTGGCTCGGGACAGTCCTTGCCCTTATTTCCACTGCAGACGCGATTCGCAACAGCATCCTCCACTCGCTCGATTTTCAATGGAGTCCCGCGCGCCTACTCACGCAACACATCGATCCCTGGGCCACGTACCTCGCCGGAGATCCCGGCCATCGCATCCTGCTGAACCAAGTCCCCAACGATCTGCATGAGCTCTACGTCGCAATGCTGCCCGTCGGCTATCTGCCGCTGATGCCGGCCAAGATCATCTGGGCGGTCATCAATGTGGCGCTCGTGCTGTTGAGTTGTTGGCTGATCGCGCGAATGTACGAATTGAGTGACCGCCAGCGCTGGCTGCTCACGCTGCTGGTGCTGACCGGCACACCCGCCCGTGTCACCATTGGCAACGGCCAGGTGACCGCGCTAGTACTGGCATCCATGGCCCTGTGGGCCATAGCAATGTCTTCCCGTGGACGCGGACTGCTGCTCGGAATTGCGTGGGCAAAGTACAGCGTGCCGCCCGTGCTGGCGACGTTTCTATTGCTACGCAGGCGTTGGCGTGTGCTGCTCTATTCGCTGCTGCCGCCCGCAGCAGGATTTTTGTTCTTTTATGGATGGCTGCGCACGCCCTTCTGGACACTGCTGCTTGAACCCTTCCGCACCTCCACCAATAACGTGTCTCCCGGACTCGCCAACATCATGGCCGTCAGCGAAATCGCGTTTCGCCATCCGCCGCTGTTTTGCCCGGTGCCGGACGCCTTTTATCTTTCCCATGCAGCCGGATGGATGGCAGTGATTCCCTACCTTAGCGGGATCGCCCTGGCCCTGGGAATCGCCATGTACTTCTTCGTCTGCGGCAAACAAGTCGACGGTCGCGTCCTCATGGCCTGTCTCACCTCAGCCTGTCTGCTCTGCTTCAAGCACCAGATCTACGATTTTCTTTTCCTGATGTTTCCGCTCGCCGTGGCATTGAAGTCCGGATCCAGCCTCGCACGCCACTGGCTGCTCGGACTGATCGTCTATTTCTGGTTTGTGGAGCGGCTGCTTCACATCCGGCGATGGGAGTTCTGGCCTGCCGTCGTCATCGCCAGCTTCCTGCTGTTACTCGGCCTGATCGCCGCAACCTGGAACCTGCGCAGTTGCGTGCGTTGGAAAACAGATTGGACACTATGAGGACTTTCTGACTGGACGGAGTCGGAGCCAGACATCGGGGGAGATAATAATCTAATGACTGAAACGTCCATAAAAAATAAAGCCCGCTCTGACGGAAAAATGAGCGGCCTGTCTGCTGAATTCTTTGTGGCCGCCGAACTTCTGAAAAGACGCATTCAGACCTCGGTTACCTTTGGGAATGCCAAAGCTATCGATCTGCTGGCCCACAACGGATCAACCGGTAAGACATTCAGCGTGCAAGTCAAAGCTCTTCGGAAGCGAAACTATTTCTTGATAAAGCCGGCGGACGTGAAGAGCGAGCACGTTTATGTGTTTGTTCTCTTAAATAGACCTGGCGTATCAGTCGAATACTTCATTGTCCCGGGGACAGTTCTAGTTCAAAATGAGCCCAGCTTCGACAAATATTTCGCCAACTCTTTACGAATGCCGGGAATCACCTGGAACTCGCCTGTTTTGGCAGAATTCAGAGATAACTGGGACATCTTCCACAAAGCGTGACTTGGTATTTCTGCTATTTCTCCGTTTTCCGAGAAGTTCAATATTTCGGCACTTTTGGGTCTACTTTCTCTGACCACGCGTTGATGCCGCCGGCAACATTGTGAACGTTCTTGAAGCCGCTCTGCATCAGAAATTCCGCCGCTCTCTGGCTGCGCACGCCAGATTTACAATGCACTGCAATCTCGCGTTCGGCATCCAGTTCTCGCACCCGCCAGGGCAGGTCGTTCAGTGGAATCAGGTGGCCGCCAATCTGTGCAATGGCAAATTCATGCGGCTCGCGCACGTCCAGCACAAATAAGTTCTCGCCCGCATCCAGTCGCCGCTTCAGATCCTCCGGCTGCATCTGTGAAATGCCGTTCACTACCACTGTGGGAACGGCCGACTCAGACGGTAATCCGCAGAATTGCTCGTAGTCCACCAGCTTGGCGATAGACGGATGTGTGCCACATACCGTGCATGCAGGATTCTTATGGAGTCTCAATTCGCGAAAACTCATCGCCAGCGCATCGACCAGCAGCAGCCGACCCACCAGCGGTTCCCCCGCGCCCAGAATCAACTTGATGACCTCCGTCGCCTGGATGGTCCCCAGCAGCCCCGGCAGAATCCCCAACACGCCTCCCTCCGCACAGGAAGGAACCATTCCCGGCGGCGGTGGCTCTGGATACAGGCATCGATAACATGGCCCTTCTTTCGTGCCGAAGACGCTGGCCTGCCCCTCAAAGCGGAAGATCGAGGCGTATACGTTCGGCTTGCCGGCAAGCACACAGGCATCGTTCACCAGATAGCGCGTCGGGAAGTTGTCGGTTCCATCGGCAACAATGTCGAAATCCTTGAAAATCTCCAGCGCATTTTCGCTGTTCAATCGCGTTGGAAATTTCATAATCCTTACGTTGGGATTGATGGCCTTCAGCGATTCTTCCGCGGAGTCAAGCTTGTGCCGACCCACATCATGGGTACCGTGAATAATCTGACGATGGAGATTGCTAGCCTCAACCACATCAAAGTCCACGAGGCCCAGCGTACCCACCCCGGCCGCCGCCAGGTACATGCTCAACGGCGCTCCCAATCCTCCAGCGCCGACACACAGGACACGCGCTGCCTTCAGCTTCACCTGACCCGCCTCCCCTACCTCGGGCAAAATCAAATGCCGCGCGTACCGCGCCATCTCTTCCTGCGTCAACGCTGTGGCTGGAGTGAGAATATCAATCTGCATAATGCAATCCTCGCATGGTTCTAGTTCCGTGCCGACTGCCTGCTCGCATCCACCAAGCTACCGTGCGCCGACGCTGGCCATAACTTCAATGGGTTCGTGTTCCAGCCGCTTGTCTTCCTCACCCGTTCCTGTCAACAGAAACGAATTTGTCTTCGTAGCCCGACCCATCGCAGCCTCAATGCCAGCACTTGCATTTCCCACGACGCTGGTGATGACATACGAACATCCAATCCAGTGCGCTTCTTCCAAATCGGTCTTCGACCACTCCGCTGGATGGTCTGGGTGGGAATGATAGAAACCAACAATGTCCAGTTCTCGATGCCGCGCCTGCTGTTGGATCCGAATCAATTGCCACGGCGCAATCTCGTAACGATTGTGAGCGGCATCTGTGCGAGTATTCTCCGCCTGGATCGCCTCCACAACAATCTTTGCGTTGTCTCCGATACGTCCGAGCAGCACGCCGCAACATTCATCCGGGTAGGTCTCTTCCCCGTGCTGTCGAATTGCATCGAAATGCACCTGGGCCATGCGCAGCATTGTGGTCCTTACCACTCCAAAAACCGTTCGCATGGATGATTCGCTTATTCGTCGATTCCGGCGAAACATTCGAAACGTCTGGGGCGAATCTCTGCACGCTATACTGAAAGTGTAGCGTCAGCTTGCGAACAGTCGCAATCGCCCGCGCGACAGGCGCAGAGCTCGTACCATTTCCGAAACCCGGAGTGCAATCGATAATTCCATGAGCAAAAAATCAAACCCTCCCGCCAAGACCTTCGATAGCGCCCTGACATATTTCCGTTCTCATGGATTTGATGTCGTGGACACTCCCAGCGCCGCAAATCAGGTTCGGGTACGCAAATACGGCTGCGGTGCGGTACTGGCGCGAACGCCCAACGGCGGCGCTGCCTACGTCGCCCGGCCAGGCTGCCTGATTGGCGGCGAAATCTCCGCCCTCGTCGACCGCGGTTATCAAAAATTCCTGCGCACCAGCAAGCTGGAAGTCGCAGCAACAGCCGCCCATCTGCGCGCGCTTCACGCATTCGACGAAGAACTGTGCGCAGCCATCGGAACTCCCGATTACTACAATCTGGCCCTGGGCACAGTCAGCGATCTTTACCTCTATGACCGGCTGAAAGGTCGCGAGGCGGCTCCGAACCCGGCCGCGGGCACGCATTGAACATCGTTGTGCTTTTCGTTTAGTGCAAGGTTTATTTCGCAGGCGCTCCTGCGTCGGCCGCAGCATTTCTCTTATGCAGCCAGCTACTAAAAGCTCTCTTGTGCCGACTCTTACGATTCATTTCCTCCAATAACATCCCGATCAAGTGCCGAAGCCAGATTCGTTGCATCTCCGAGAAATCGTAAAAATAAGAAGTATTTTGATCGAAAAGCTGTGATCCTCTTTT
>JAJZDO010001070.1 GCA_021805955.1 Acidobacteriota bacterium | reverse complement strand
GAACGGATATGAGCGTCTGCTGCTCGATGCCATGCTGGGGGATTCCACACTCTTTTCGCACCGCGATGGCGTGGAGGCAACCTGGGCGTTGATGACTCCAATCCTGGAGGAGTGGGCCGCGCATCCGCCAACGGATTTTCCAAATTATGCAGCCGGAAGCTGGGGCCCAGCGGCTGCCGGCGCGCTGCTTGCCCGAGACGGACGCCAGTGGCGCCGTCAGTGAGTGCGGCGAACTGGCAGAATGGTGAGAGCAATGCCGAAAACATTTCAGGTCCACTATCAAGTGGAAGAAAACAGCGAAGCGATGAGTTTGACAGCCGTCGACTGGATCGCTTCGTCCGTGGAGTTTGCGGTACGAGCGCGCGGAACTGCAAGGATCGCGATCTCTGGAGGCAATACTCCCAAGCGAACCTTTGAATTGCTGGCGGATCCGGACCACGCTTTTCGTAAACGCATCGATTGGTCGCGGCTTCTGGTTTTCTGGGTCGACGAGCGATGCGTCCCGCCCGATAGCGCGGACTCCAACTATCATCTGGCCAAGGAAACATTCCTGTCCAAGGTGCCGCTGCCGGCAGAGAATGTTGTTCGCATTGAAGGCGAACTCGATCCCGAGGAGGCTGCCGCTCGCTACGAGTCTGCGTTACGCGATCGTTTTCGCCTGGAAGGGGCGGAGTTGCCACGCTTTGATTTGATCCTGCTGGGCCTGGGCGACAATGGTCACACGGCGTCGTTGTTTCCGCATTCGAGTGCTCTGCACGAAGTGATGCGGCTCGCGGTGGCCACCCAGGTGGAGGCGAAAAATCCGTGGCGCGTGACGCTTACCTGGCCTGTCATCAACCATGCTGATAAAATTTTCTTCTTGATACAGGACACTTCAAAAGCCGACGTATTGAAGGAAGTTTTGCTGGGACCGTATCGGCCAGAGTTGTTACCCGCGCAACTGATTCGCCCAGAAAGCGGAGAAATGACCCTATTGCTGGACCGCGCCGCTGCCGCGAAGCTGCCGCCGCCGGGACCGGATGGGATGGGTCTGTTGGGAGTGAGCCGATGATTCTGGCCGGGGATGTAGGCGGCACCAAAGTTCATCTCGCGCTCTATCGATTTCAGCAAGGCGCGCTGGAGCATGTCCGCGATGAGAAGTTCGCCGCGCCACAGTACGCGAACCTCCAATCCATCGTGCGAGAATTTCTAGGCTCGAACGATCAGCAGACTTCGGATGAAATCGTCGCTGCCTGCTTCGGCGTGCCCGGACCAGTCCGCAAAAACGCAATTCGTCTCACCAATCTTCCCTGGACGCTCGATGCCCATGAGCTTGCACGTGACCTGAACATTGAGCATCTTTTCCTCATCAATGATTTGGAAGCGAATGGCTATGGGATCAACGAACTTCCTCTCGATCAAATCTTTACACTCAGTGAGGGTGACAGCAGTCAGGTAGGCAATCGCGGATTGATTGCGGCTGGCACTGGACTTGGCGAAGGGCTTCTCATTTGGAATGGGAAAACCCATGTTCCGATGGCGTCGGAAGGCGGCCATGCCGATTTTGGCCCGCGCAACGATCTTGAGATAGAACTGCTGCGCTATCTGCGGACAGATGCCGCTCTGCGCGATCACGTGAGCTGGGAACGGGTGTGCTCTGGAATCGGCCTGAAAAATATTTATTCATTTCTGCGCGATACAAAAAAGATGAATGAGTCTCCGGCACTGCGGCAGCGCATGCAGCAGGAAGATCCCAACGCGGTGATCGGGGAACTGGGGGAATCGGGCGCGGATGAGTTATGCGCCAAGACGCTGGATGTTTTCGCCGCAGTCTACGGTGCGGAAGCGGGGAACCTGGCGCTGAAGATCCTGGCGCACGGCGGAATGTACGTGGGCGGAGGAATCGCGCCAAAAATCCTGAAGAAAATGCAGGATGGGACCTTCATGCGGGCATTCTGCGATAAGGGACGCATGCACGATCTGGTATCCACCATGCCGGTGCGCATCATTCTCGAGAGTCGCGCCGCATTGATGGGCGCCGCTGCGTATGCGGAGGTACAAGCGGCGGAAATCACCGGCCGTTCCCTTCGCGCAGCCTCGATACGTTCGGCGATGTAAGCCGGACCGTGTCGAGTGGACGACTCCTAGCCACTCGCCACCGGTGCAACACAGAAGGAGAGAGAATCATTGCGATGACCCACCTTCCTCGATGGACTGCTCCGCTAGTCTTGCTGCTTGGCGGTTCTCCGGCGGCATTCGCTCACGCCATCCTGATTCGTTCGACACCCGCGGATCACGCGAGCGTGCACAGTCATCAAGTCAACATGACACTGGAATACAACTCCCGCATTGAGGCCAGTCGCTGCACCCTGACGCTGACCAACCTCGCCGGCAAGACTTTTCCGTTGCAGATGGAGCGCAGTGCAACGCCGTCGGAGTTGAAGGCGGTGGCCGGCAATCTGGCGAACGGAAACTATCAGATCCATTGGCAGGTTCTTGCCAGCGATGGGCATATTACAAGAGGTGACGTCGCTTTCACGGTCGCTGCGGAGTAGCATTCTATCCACCGCACGGCTGGCGGAAGCAATTCCACAGCGAGTTCGTCTATTACGACCATAGGCCCGCGCAACATTCCTGCCAGGAAAGCTGCACGCAGAATTGTTTGCCGGTTACAGTAACAGTGTAAGTGCTCTAACACTCGAGGAAGCATCCATTGCTTTGGTTTCTGCGCGATTATCCGCTCGCGGCTGTCTTGCTGCGCGCCGCTACATTGGCATTCAACTCGGTCCTGATCGGCGGCATTGTGTTTTGCGCGGCATTAGTTCCGCGCTCTCTGTCGTCTTCGGTTGCGATCGGAGGGTTTTTCCCGCACGCGCTTCGACTGCTCCGAATCGCGGCACTTGGCCTAAGCGCTGCGCAAATCCTTTTCGTTGCTCTCGATAGCGCCATGCTGATGAGCACCGGGGGATTGCATCTGGCCGATCTGGTTACTGCCAACTACTTCCTTGCCGGTGTACTTGTTGTCTTCACTACGGTCGCTTTCCTGATTTTGAGTCGTTCTGGTCTGCCGGAGAGGCCTAGATGGCTACTGTTTGTGATCCCACTCCTGTCGGCCACAATTTGGACGAGTCACGCAGCATCGCGCCTGGAGGATCAGGCGAGTTTGATGCTCCTGACGGGGCTGCATCAACTTGCAGCCGCGGTGTGGATTGGCGGCATGCCCTATCTCTGGCTGCTGCTGGCTTTGCAGGGAAACGTCGATGTGGCTGGCGGCGAAGCAATCTCGGACGAAGCGGTTGTGCGGACCGTGCGGAGTTATTCCACCGCCGCGGTGGTCAGTGCGGTGGTTCTGTTGGGGGCCGGTCTCGCAATGGCGACGGCCTACACCGAGTCGTGGAGCGCTGTCTATGGAACAGCGTATGGGGTGGTACTGACTGCGAAGTCGATCATGTTGGTGGGGTTGTTGCTGCTGGGCGCCAGCAATTTCCTGCTCATTCGGCAAGGGCGGCTGCATTTGCCACCGACACTATTACAAATAGGACGATTCTCGGAGGCGGAGATAGGAATCGGTTTTACGATTATTCTGGCTGCCGCCTCGCTGACCGCTCAACCGCCTGCGGTCGATCTGGTGCAGAATCGCCTGACGCCGCCGGAGATTGCCGCGCGTATGACTCCGCATTGGCCACGGTTTCACACGCCTCCAGTACGAGCCCTACCGGCCGTGGATTCCATGGGGCAAGCGATTCGACTGTACGCGTTGTCGCCCGACGACGCGCGGAGCGCCAACAATCGGATCGAACAGGCCTGGTCGGAATACAACCATCATTGGGCTGGGATTGTTGTTTTGATTGCTGGGTTGCTGGCGATTCTTGGGCGATGGGATCGCGCCAGGTGGGCCAGGCATTGGCCCTTGGCATTTCTTGCGCTGGCGATTTTCTTGTTTCTGCGCGCCGATCCTGAGGCCTGGCCGCTGGGACCTCGCGGCTTCTGGGCCAGCTTCTACAATCCTGAGGATCTAGAGCACCGCCTCTACATTCTGCTCATCGTCAGTTTCGTTGCGTTTGAATGGAGTGTGCAGACGCATCGCCTGCAATCGCGCAAAGCGTCGCTGGTCTTTCCCGCGGTCTGCGCGCTTGGTGGCGCACTCTTGTTGACGCATAATCACTCCCTGGGAAATGTGAAAGAAGAGTTGCTAACCGAAATGAGCCATACCGCCATCGCGCTGTGTGCGGTGTTCGCTGGATGGTCGCGCTGGCTGGAATTGCGAGCCTCCGGGAGAGGAAAACGGATCGCTGCCTGGATCTGGCCCGCATGTCTGATGTTGATTGGAATGATTTTGCTGAATTATAGAGAAAGCTGATTCCAGTTGTATGGTTTTAGAAGAAGATTGAAGAACATATCTTCCGGTGAAAATCATGGTTTCAGTCAGCGGAATCTATTTCGCGGGCGACCTTGTCATCATCCAAATTTCATGAGGTGGTCAGAGTGCGTTTTTATTTCCGGTGTCTTTTCTCCAGCATGTTTCCAGTATGCGCGGCACTTCTCTGGTTGATATGCTCGCCCGCACTACGGGCGCAGCGGCTGCCCACCGACGTGACGCCGCAGCATTATTCTCTGGTGCTGGAGCCGAATCTAAAGTCCGCCACCTTTACCGGGAAAGAAGAGATCGATGTCACACTGGCGCAGCCATCGACAAGTATTACGCTGAACGCTGTGCAGATCACTTTTCAAACGGTAACGATCACCGCCGATGGAAAAACACAGACAGCCAACGTCACAGAGAATAAGCCTGATGAGCAGGCCACCTTCCACGTGGCCACTACGCTGCCGGCGGGCGCGGCGACGATCCACATTCAGTACACCGGAATTTTGAACGATCAGCTGCGCGGGTTTTATCTTTCCAAAACATCTCGCCGCGCCTATGCGGTCACACAGTTTGAGCCCACCGATGCTCGTCGCGCCTTCCCATCCTTTGATGAGCCCGCCATGAAAGCGACGTTTTCCACGACGCTGATCGCCGACAAGGACGACACCGCTATTTCAAACACGAACATCGTTTCCGACGAAGCGGGACCGACCGCCGACAAGCACACAATCCATTTCGCCACCACGCCGAAGATGTCCACTTACCTGGTGGCGTTTCTGGTGGGCGACTTCCAATGCGTCTCCGGAGAGAGTGACGGCGTGCCAATTCGCGCCTGCGCCACGCCGGATAAAGTGCAAATGGGAACCTACGCGCTGCACGCAGCGAAGTTTTTTCTGCACTACTACGACAATTATTTCGGAATCAAATATCCCATGCCCAAGCTGGACATGATCGCGATTCCGGACTTTGAGGCGGGAGCGATGGAGAATTTTGGCGCCATCACCTACCGCGAAACCGTTTTTCTGATCGACGAAAAGACCGCTTCCATCAACGCCAGGAAACTGGTGGCCGTTGACGTGGCGCACGAGATGGCGCACCAGTGGTTCGGCGATATGGTCACCATGAGCTGGTGGAACAATTTGTGGCTGAATGAGGGCTTTGCCACCTGGATGGAGTCGAAAGCAGTGGCAGCTTGGCACCCCGACTGGAATATTTCGCAGGACGAAGCGCTCTCCCTCGACAATGTCCTGAACTATGACGCCGGCAAAGTGACGCGGGCGATTCGCGCCAAGGCCGACACGCCGGCGGAGATCAACGAGATGTTCGACGGCATCACGTATCAAAAAGGCGCTGCTGTGCTGGCCATGACGGAGAATTACGAAGGCAAAGAAGTCTTCCGCCGAGGCGTCCACGCCTACCTGGAGGCGCACATGTATGGCAATGCGACCGCCCAGGACTTCTGGAATGCGCAGACGGCAACCAGCGGCAAGCCGATCGACAAAGTCATGGATAGCTTTATTGCTGAGCCCGGCGTGCCGCTGCTTACATTCAGTTCGCCGCAGAACGGCTCGATTATGGTCTTTCAGCAGCGCTTCTATCTGAACCCGGAGATGCATGCGGCTCAGGCGCAGACCTGGACCGTGCCTGTCTGCTTCAAGTCGAGCGGAGATCCCCAGTGCGAGCTGTTTTCCTCCTCGCAGCACGGTCTGCCTGTTCCCTCCGCCGAAGTTTTTTATGCCAACGCGAATAGCCGAGGATATTACCGCGCAGAATATGCCGCTGCCGATACCAGCAAGATTCTTAGCGTTGCGGAAACCGACTTGACTCCTCCAGAGCGCATCGGCTTTGCGGGCAATGAATGGGCGTTGATGCGGTCCGGAAGAAGCAGCATCGTGAACTATATGATCCTGCTTTCCCAACTGCGAAACGATCCTAATGCGGACGTGATTGAAGGATTATCCGATGCCCTTGCCGCCATCGATGAGCGAATAGCGACGCCGGTGGATCGCAAACTACTGGCGGCGTGGGTGCGGGAACAGTTCCGCCCAGCGTACGAACAGTTGCAAAATGTGAGCGTTTCCGATTCAGTCGCGAAGCGGCAGTTGCGTGCAACGCTGTTTGCTGTACTGGGGGAAATCGGTCGCGATCCGCAGATCATCGCGGAGGCGAAGCAGTTGACGGAGAAATATATTGCAAACCAGGCAGATGTGGAACCGGAGCTGGCGCATCCGGCCCTGGTCGTTGCATCCAAGAACGGCGACAGCCATTTGTTCGAGCAGTTGCAAGCACTCAGCAAGACGTCCAACAACCCCGATGTGCAGACATCGGCGTTATTTTCGCTCGCCAACTTCCGCGATCCCGCTCTGCTTCGCAGAGCACTCGATTACGCGACCTCGGGACAGGTGCGCAAGCAGGATTCCGCTCTCCTGTTTGTGACAGCGCTGCGCCAACGCGACACGCGGCCCATCGCGTGGAAGTATATCCAACAGAATTGGGAAAAAGTGCATGCCCAATTGACGACGATGATGGGCGGCTATCTGGTCGGGGCTACCGGCTCATTTTGCAGCGTGGAGAAGAGCCAGCAAGTGCAGACTTTCTTTACGGCGCATCCGGTGATGGCGACGCAGCGGTCTTTGCAACGCGCCACGGATTCCATCCACGACTGCACGGTTCTGCGCGTCGCTCAACAACCGAAGCTGACGGAATGGTTGGCGCCATCACCTACCGCGAAACC
>JAJZDO010000746.1 GCA_021805955.1 Acidobacteriota bacterium | reverse complement strand
TGCGCGGCGGGTCACAGTGGAGGCAACGCTGCACGATGCAAGCGGCATCCTCTGCCTGGATGCGAGCAATCAGGTACGCTTCACTCTTGCAGGCAACGGCATGTTACTGGACAATCGCGGCACAGTTGGCGGATCGCGCCTTGTCGAGCTTGCCAACGGTCGCGCCTGGATCACCATCGCAGATGCTGATCCTCAAAGCGTTGTTTCCGTTACGAGCAATGGTCTTCCAGGAGCGGCCATCCCATTGAGTTTCTTCGCGTAGTCGCTCAGAGCCGATTCATCTCGGTCTTGTCTCTCCGCACGAATTTACAGATGAAGCAATCGTCATGCTGGAGTCATGATTTTCATCTTTGTTTGACGATCCTGAAACATCCTGTCCATAGCTTCAGATTGGACGTAGTCGGCAATGTCTGCGAAACATGCAGTCTCCGATACGTCGATTTCCATTTTTCTGAGGCTGTCGAATGCACCGTCGTCTTGTCTTGCTCATCAGTCTGGTCGTTTTTGGGCATAGTATTTTGCTCAAAGCGCAAACAACATCCTTGCAGGGAACGGTCACGACAGTATCCGGCGCACCGCTTGCCGGGGCCAGTGTATCGGTCATTGATCTTGGCACTCACTCCATCGCGACAGTCACCAGCGATGCCGGTGGCGCATTTACGGTTCCGGAACTTCCCGCTGGAACGTACATGGTGACTTCCAGTCTCAAAGGATTCGACGTCCTGACGCGAAACGGTATCGAGTTATCCAGCGGTCAAAGTGTAACTTTGCACTTGTCGATGCAGATATCCTCCAACCCTGAGTCGGTTACGGTAACTGCGGAGGCATCTCCTGAGACGTCGGTGACCGAAGCGGAGATATCCAATGCAGAGATTGAAGGCGTAGCGGGTCCGTTTGGCAGCGCCGCACAGGCTTTGACCGCAGCTCCCGGCATTTACGTTTACGGATACGGAGGCGTTGCCGCGACGGCTCGCAGTGAAGTTGTGGTGCGCGGCATCAAAGCCGGCTGGTCCAGCGTGAACGGAGACGTATTGCGCAATGGCGTGACATTCCTCTTCGACGGCATCCCGATGAACAACCTGACATCCAATAACGGCCAGTGGCAGACCACGCAGATTCCGATCATGGATATGATCTCGAATATCGATGTCACGTATGGGCCGGGTGCGCCGTCCAATCGCTGGTATGACAGCATCGGTGGCACGGTCAACTATCTTCCGTTCGAGCCGAAGAGCACTCCTGGTCCGGATATCACTGGAGGAGTCAACATCGGAAGTTACAACACTTATATCGAGCACTTTGTTGCACGCAGCGGAAACTACAAAGGGTGGTCCGGTCTGCTCGCCTTCGGTTATGCCTCCAACGATACGTTCCGCGTGGGTACAACCGGCATCCCTACCTTCAATGCGCCATCGTCGGGATATGCCTCGTTTGCCAAGGTCGAGCATTACTTCGATCGTGGTAGCCTGAGCTTTGGTTTCTATCATGGACGCAATACCGAGTTTCGTCCGAACTTTCTGCCCATCACCCCGATCACGCCTGCGTCCAACGGAAATTATGGCGACGCTGTGACGACGACCGGGCTGTATGGTCCTGACTCGCAGCCTGGCGCACCGGTTCCAGCCAATGCGCAGTTTTATAGCCAGCAGACCAGTGGTTTCTACTCTTCGCTTGCAAAAGACACCTGGTTCAAACAGATCAAAACGCAGAGCGACATCGCGTATGCCAAGCTGGAACTGGAGCTTTCGCCGCGTATCACCATGCACAACTCCGAGTGGTACCGTCATGGCTATCGTCTTCACAACCGCGTCGTGAATTTCTATGGACCGAACTACGCTGTCGGGCACGAGTGGTACGACCCGGCCTCCAATGCGGTCGGCTCGCAGACATCCGCGGACATCCAGGCTCCGCATGATATGTTCACGGTTGGCGGGTACTGGATCCATCAGGAATATCGCAACCCCGTTGCGCTCTTTAACCCGGCTCAAGGCACATCACGTCAGGCGCCTGCATTCTTCAACAGCGATCACCTTTACAACGACTTCGGATTTCTCTTTCTGCAGGATCGCATCGATCTCTTTCATCAGCGGTTGATCATCACGCCCGGAGTGGCGGAACAGCTTTTCCGAACGCAGTACTTCAACACCGGGCTTGCGGATTTCCCTCAGGGTTCGCCAAGCAACGATCCGGAACAGGCACCGAGCGCAAGCAAGAACTTTTCGCATATATCCCCTTCGGTCGGTGCGCAGTACCGACTGCTCGACTGGTTCACAATGCACGGAAATTATGCGGTGACCTATGAAAACCCGACCGATTCCGCCTTTGGCGCGAACCTGCCGACGAAGGGCGTCAACATCGCACTCTTGAAAGCGGTGAAAAGCGACAATCGCGAGTTCGGATTTCTTGTCGCGAAGTGTCCCTTCGCGTTCCTCGGCACATGTTCGCTGGATGCGACTTACTTCCACGACAAACTCAGCAATGTCAACGTAGTCACTCAGGTAGCTCAGCAAAGCACGCCTGCTACCATTGCGCTCGCCTCCAGCGTTTACAACGGCGTTTCGATGAACTTTGACGAATCGCCAGATCGCTATCTCCAGGTGCATGGAAACGCGATCATCCAGCACGATTACTTCTTGTCTTACATTCCAAGCGGTTCTGCGCAGAACTACGGAAGTTATCCAATCTCGAACTCACCGCGCTACAGCACAAACCTGGGTCTAACTTCCGCGTGGGAGTCGGGCGACAAGCGCATGAAACTGACGCCCGGCCTCTGGTGGCAATATGTCGGTCAGCGCTATCTCTTCAGCAATCTGATTGCGGCGCCAACCCAACAGGAAGTTCCAGGATATGGTGTCGTGAATTTCAATATGGACGGTACCCTCGGTAGTATCGGCCAACTCTTTCATATGGCTGGAGAACGCGGCCGCGGAATTCCGGTTCAGTTTTCGCTCGGAGTTGAAAACCTTCTGAATCGGGAATACAACCCGACTTCATACATCACAAGCGGAGGCTATTTCGGCACCAGTTTTGGCGGATATACCCTTGTAGATCCTGGTGCTCCTCGCGAATACATCGTCTCCATCAACTTCGGCAAAAAATAAACCACAAGCGTAATTCAAATAGAATGGAGGATGCGATGGTTCATCGCATCCTCCATTCTGTCTTTCGTATCAGGAGATTTCAGCGTGTCTTTGCTACTTCCTCGACGGTCACAGGATCCAGAAACGGCATTGCCGAACGCAGTTTCTTGCCCACTTCTTCGATTGGATGCTTGGCTTCGGCATCGCGGAAAGCCTGAAATTCCTTGCGCCCGCTGAGCTGATCCGCGATGAAGCGCTTGGCAAACGTTCCGTCCTGAATATCCTTCAACACTGCACGCATCGCCTTCTTGCTCTCATCGTTGATCACACGCGGGCCGCTCACGTAGTCACCCCACTCGGCCGTATCGGAGATTGAATAGCGCATGTACGCCAGTCCGCCGCGATAGATCAGATCGACGATGAGCTTCAGCTCGTGCAGCACCTCAAAATAAGCAATCTCCGGTTGATACCCTGCTTCCACCAGCGTCTCAAACCCAGCTTTGATCAAGTGGCTGACGCCGCCACATAGCACCGCCTGCTCGCCAAAGAGATCTGTCTCGGTCTCCTCGGTAAACGTCGTTTCATGCACTCCAGCGCGCGTGTTGCCAATTGCCTTCGAGTAGCTCAGGGCCAGTGCATGCGCGTGCCCCGTTGCATCCTGATGCACGGCGATCAGCCCCGGGACGCCGCCACCTTCCGTGAAGACTTCGCGCACGCGATGCCCCGGAGCCTTCGGAGCGGCCAATGTCACGTCAATATCCTTTGCCGGATTGATCGTTCCATAACGAATATTGAAGCCGTGAGCAAACATCAGCATCTTGCCCGCGCTCAGATTCGGAGCAATCTCGTCGGCATACAGCTTAGCCTGACTCTGATCCGGTGTCAGAATCATCACCACATCCGCCCAACGCGTCACATCGGCCACTGTGCCCACCTGCAAGCCTGCGTTCTGCGCCTTCTGCACAGACTTCGAGTTGGCGGCCAGTCCAACACGTACATCCACACCGGAGTCCTTCAAGTTGAGCGCATGCGCATGACCCTGCGAACCGTAGCCAATAATCGCCACCTTCTTCGCCTGAATCAGCGAAAGGTCTGCGTCGTGATCGTAATAAGTTTTTGCCATTGTCGTCGTTATCCTTTGGTTTGCGGTTTGCGGTTGCTGGCTCGAATCGATTCCGAATTTGTTTTTAGCGAAGTTCGAACCGCGGATGTTGTATCTGCAGAAACTTTTGGTTGCGTCGCTTATTCAGGCTCTTCCGATGACGGCGATTCATTGCTTTCTCGGTCGCTTGGAGAAGGCTCCGCGGAGACTCCCATCGCGCGCAGCACGCGGCTGGTGTGATGGCCGCGACGCATCGTCATTTTGCCACTACGACAAACCTCCAGCACGCGATTCTCGCGCTCGTTCAACACCTGAATCAGACCTTCAATCTTGCTTTCGACGCCCGTAATCTCAATCATCATCGACTCCGGTGCCAGGTCCACAATGCGCGCGCGGAAGACCTCGGCCAGTTCAAAAACGCCGGAGCGATTTTCCGCATTCGCCGCCACTTTAATTAGAGCCAGTTCACGCGTCACCGCGGAGATGCCGCTGATGTCGTCCACTTCGGCAACATCTTCCAACTTATACAGGCTGGCGCGAATGCGGTGCCCGGCCTGATCGGAAGCTTCGGCGACAATCGTCATCCGCGAATATCCGGTGCGCTCGCTGCGGCCCACCGTCAACGAGATGATATTGATATTCAGGCGGCGAAACAGGCTCGCCACGCGCGTAAGCACGCCTGGTTTGTCTTCGACATAAGCAACAAATGTATGCAGCATCGGTGTCCTTATCTTCGCTCTAACTGTCCTGTGGCGTCTCGATCAGCGGATTCTGATCAGGACGTCGAATCATCTCATGCAGCGCTCTGCCAGCCGGAATCATCGGATACACCGAGTCTTCCTGCTCCACCATAAAATTGATGAGGAACGGGCCATCATGCGCGCGCGCCTCATTCACAACGTTCTCCAGCTCCGCGCGCGTGCGCACCGCAGCTCCGCGAATTCCATGCGCGTCGGCCAGCTTCACAAAATCCGGACTCACCAGTGGGGTGGATTGATAGTTGCGCTCATAGAAAAATTCCTGCCACTGGCGCACCATCCCCAAATAGCCATTGTTAATCACGGCTATATTAATCTTCAGCTTCTCCTGCGCAATCGTCGCTAATTCAGAGGCGGTCATCTGGAAACCGCCATCGCCTGCGATCACCCACACCTCACGATCCGGACAGGCAAATTTTGCGCCAATACCGGCCGGCAGTGCAAAGCCCATCGTTCCCAGTCCGCCAGAGGTAATCAATGTGCGTGGAAAGTCGTGGTGATAGTACTGCGCCTCCCACATCTGATGCTGCCCCACATCGGTGGCAACAATTGCGCGACCCTCCGTGATGCGCCAGAGGTCGTGCATGACATGCGCGGCGTAGAGGTGGCCGGAGTCTGGCAGATTGCGAATGTCTCGCACTGCCGCCGTGCCTTTGCTCGCCTCAATCAAGCGTAGCCACGCAGAACCATCCCGCCCCGGCAACAATGGCAGCAACTGCTCCAGCACCTCGCGCAAATCACCCACCAGCGCCACATCTACCGCAATGTTTTTGTTGATCTCTGCTGGATCAATCTCAATGTGAATCTTCTTCGCCTTCGTGGCATAGGTTGCAGGCGTTCCAATCACTCGGTCATCGAATCGCATCCCACAGGCGATCAGCAGATCCGCTTCCTGAATAGCCTGATTCACCCACGACTCGCCATGCATGCCCATCATGCCCATATTGAGCGGATGCGAAGCTGGAAAAGCGCCAAGCCCAAGCAGTGTCATTCCAATGGGAATCTGCATGCGCTCAGCCAGATTGCGGACCTGTTCACCTGCTCGCGCCTGTAAAATTCCATGACCAGCCAAAATCACTGGACGCTCCGCCTTGCGGATCAACTCCGCAGCCTGATGCAGCTTCTGATCTGTACAGTGCAGCATGGGATGCGGCGCGTAAGCACGCGGCTTTGCTCCCGCAAAATCAAAGATCGCCGTCGCCTGCTGCGCATCTTTCGTGATATCCACCAGCACCGGACCAGGCCGTCCCGACTGTGCTATTTGAAACGCCGCACGAATAGCAGGCGCAATTTCCTCGGCGCGACTCACCAGAAAATTATGCTTCGTCACGGGCAGCGTAATGCCGGTGATATCGATCTCCTGAAACGCATCAGTGCCTAGCACCTTGCTCGAAACCTGCCCGGTGATGCAGACTATCGGGATCGAATCCATCATGGCTGTGGCAATGCCTGTCACCAGATTTGTCGCGCCGGGGCCTGAGGTGGCAATCGCCACCCCCACCTTGCCCGATGCACGTGCGTAGCCATCAGCCATGTGTGCAGCACCCTGCTCGTGCCGCACCAGAATGTGCCGGATAGGAAACTTGCGAAGTGCATCGTAGGCTGGCAGAATCGCTCCCCCGGGATAGCCGAAGACTTCCGTCACGCCCTCGCCGACCAACGTTGCCCACAGAAGTTCTGCGCCCGTAAGCCGCGTCAAAACTTCAGGATCGAACTCGGATTGACCGTGTGTCATCATTGCCTCCTGCCGGTTACAGTTTGCCAGTCGTTGCACTCACAGTGTTGTTGCGCCTTCGGATGCGGAGCGTACACGATCCACATATTTTGCAAACACACCCTTCGGCCAGCGCATCGGTCGCGGACTCCACTCTGCCCGGCGTCGCGCCAGTTCGTCTTCGGCAACCTCAAGCGTCAGCGTGCGCTTGGCAATGTCAAAGCGGATCATGTCACCCTCACGCACCAGCGCAATCGGCCCGCCCACCTGCGCCTCTGGAGCGACATGCCCAGCCGTGAATCCACGTGTCGCGCCAGAGAATCGCCCATCGGTCATCAACGCCACTGTCGCGCTCAACTCCGCATTCGAACTCACCGCAGCCGTCACCTGGAGCATCTCGCGCATCCCTGGTCCGCCCTTTGGACCTTCGTAGCGAATCACCAGCACAT
>JAJZDO010000792.1 GCA_021805955.1 Acidobacteriota bacterium | reverse complement strand
CGATAGGAGCGGTTCTGGTAGCTCAATCTCTTGCAATTCAGCCAAGATATTTTTATTTCATTTATGTCTTACTCTGTCTGCAGGCTGCTCATCCTGCGACAAAGAGGGCAGGCTGTGTTCCAGTCTTGAATCTGGGTTCCGCAGAGGTTGCGAATGCTTGACGAGAAGCGGATCGCGGCAGAGTCGGAGGCCCTTAGTCTGCTCGCGGTCATAGTCTTGTACGGCCTCAGACCCAGCGAGTCTGAAGCTTTCAAGACGTTGCAAATGACGATATCGCATGCCAGTTCCTGCAAAATGTATGTCAAGGTGCTGCTCTATGACAACACCCCGGGCGGGTGTAATCCTGACATTTTGCCGGAATACGCAGAATATGAAGTATCTCAACGAAACGCTGGTTTAGCTGGCGCCTATAATCGCGCTCTGGAAATTGCAGAGGGAGAGGGTCTCGAGTGGCTCTTGACTCTCGACCAGGACACATCCCTACCAGAGAAGTTCTTGTCCAGACTCAACGAGATTGCAGACAGCATCTCGTTGAATAAATCTATTGCTGCGATTGTTCCGCAGATTACCGACAATGGAAAAGTACTTTCGCCATACTGGTTTCGATTGGGCGCCATCCCCAGGTATTATCCGAGTGGGTTTACGGGTATCTCTAAACAAGGGTGCTTTGCCTTTAATTCAGCATCTACTGTACGTGTCAGTGCTCTTCGAATAATTGGTGGTTATAATCCGCGATTCTGGCTAGACAGTTCGGATAGCTATCTTTATTGTCAGTTATATCGACATGGTAAACAGGTATATGTAGCGGGCGATATTCAAGTGGAGCATCAATTCTCAGTATTAGATATGAACCGTAGCGTGTCGTTGGCTCGCTATCAGAATATTTTAAGTGCTGGATGTGCGTTCTGGGACTTGGAGTTAGGCTGGCTTGCAGGTGTAGACTTCACCGCAAGACTAACTTACAGAACTTTCTATAAACATTGGAAGCATGGGCACGATCCTTCTTTTCGTCGTGCAAGTTGGGAGATGCTTAAAAAGAGGATATTTCATTCTCGGAAGCGCCGCATCGAAGATTGGAAAAAAGAAACCGAATGCAGGCTGATTCGCTTACCATTCGATCAAGGTGCCGGCGGGGCCATCGCGCGCCCGCGCATCTCTGTTTGCATGGCGGCCTACAACGGGGAGCGATACATTGCGGACCAGTTGAGGTCTATATTGGCCCAACTCTCCGACAGTGATGAGGTCATTGTGGTGGACGATGCATCGGGTGATGACACCATTGCCATAGTGGAAAGTTTTCGTGATGAACGCATTCGTATATTCCGCAATCTAAAGAATCAAGGAGTGGCGGCCAGCTTCGAGCGGGCCATTTGTGAGGCACACGGCGACATCATTTTCCTCAGCGACCAAGACGATTTATGGAAGCCAAACAAGGTCAGACGCATGATGCAGGCTTTCGATGACCCTAGGGTTATGCTTGCCCAGAGCGACGCCAATATTATAGGTCCGGACGGCGAGATAATTGCTCAGTCTTATTGTGAGACTCGGGGAGGGTTCGTTCCGGGCGTGATGCGAAATATTTGGCGTTGCCGTTATCTTGGGTGCACGATGGCCTTTCGCAAGCAGATACTGGCTCGTTGTATGCCTTTCCCGCGAAACGTTATCATGCACGACGTGTGGATCGGGATAGTCAATGGGTGTTTTGGTGAAACGGCCTACATTCAGGAGCCCTTGGTTGAGTATAGGCGTCACGGACAAAATGTAAGCCGAAGTGGAAACCCGGTGCAGAGAATCCGATGGCGTGTGAATCTCCTTATTAATATTACAAAGGTCGTGCTTCGGTACAGGTTAGGGAACGTGTGAAATGAAGCGTCGTGTTCTGCATGTTGGCAAATACTATCCCCCGCATATGGGCGGTGTCGAGATATATTCTCAGCAATTAGTGCTGCATCAATCCAAAACGATGGAGGTTGCGGCGATTGTTGCGAATGATGGGCGGCAAACGCAGGTAGAATGTCTGGATGGGGCTAAGATCACCAGGGTAGCGTCTCTTGGCACGATTGCTTCGATGCCGATCACGCCCACGATGGCTTGGCATATCCGCCAAAGCCGCGCAGAACTTGTGCATCTGCATACCCCGAACCCAGGAGCGGCCCTTGCATTGCTGGTAAGTGGGAATTCCGGCAGGCTTGTTATCACCCATCACGCAGATACACTGGGGCGGGAGCAGATCCGACGGATAAGTGATCAGTTCGTACGGAGGGTCATGGAACGTGCATCTGCGATTATCCTTACCTCAAAGCGATATCTGGCGACTTCAGAAGAGTTGGCTCCATTTCGTGATAAATGCCAGATCATCCCTCTCGGGATCGACCCGACTCCTTTCAACGGGGATGTTTCCGCCGCAAGCAAGAGCATCCGAACAAAGTATGGAGAGCGCCTGATCCTGGCTGTTGGCCGCCTTGTTCCGTACAAGGGATTTGAATATCTAGTTCGAAGCATGAGAAACGTAAACGCGGTTTTGCTTCTGGTGGGCACGGGCCCACTTCAGGATGAGCTGCAAGAGTGTATCCAACAGTGCGGCGTTCAGGATAAAGTCGTCATGTTAGGCCATGTGGAGGATATTGCGCAGTATTATAAGGCTGCAAGCATTTTTGTTATTCCATCGATTACTCGGGCCGAAGCTTTTGGAGTTGTACAGATGGAGGCGATGGCAGCAGGTGTTCCCGTTGTGAACACGGACATACCGTCGGGAGTTCCTGAGGTTTCAGTAGATGGACAAACAGGATTTACCGTGCGACCGAAAGACTCGAGCGCGCTGGCAGATGCGATTAACATGCTGCTCGACAATGCGGAACTGCGGCAACGATTCGGAGCAGCGGCGCGTCAACGTGTACATGATGAATTCTCCGCCGAAAAAATGGTTGCACGAACAATGGCTGTATACGATTCAGTGATGTCGTTTTCCATGTGATGCGATCCATCGGCGGCAAGCGCAGATTGCTCAAAATTTGTCTAAAGAGAGGGGTATGGCTGCGTTCTATGCAAGATCAACTTCACATCACGCGCCTTGAGGAACGGTTTGGATCCCAGGCGTTGCGCAAGGCCGCGCGGTGGGCAGCAACCGAGGAGGATCAGAGCATCCCATGCGCAGAGTGTTTGAGCTGCCTCAGGCCGAACGACTTCCATCATCCGGGAATTGAGCCGGAATCGGTAATGTATCGGGAAAAGATCGAAAGATTCCCCCGCAAGACGACTTGGGGTGCCAGCTTGGTTATGCGTGGTGGGCGCTCATTGCCCAGCAAATAGCGCAGCAGGGATTGAACCGCAAGCCTCCCCTGCGTAAATGGCCGCTGATAGAGGGCGGCCATAACGTTTCCGTTTTCTATGTGCTGGATCATCTCCGGAAACAGATCAGTGACCACAATGCGGATCGTGCCGGTTCGGCCCTTATCCCGGATCGCTTGGAGGACGGGCAGACTATTCGCGGTGCTGATGTAAAGTCCCCGAATGTTCGCGTGCTGCGTCAGCATTTTCTTCGCTCGTGAGTAGCCTTCAACCGGGTCATCGTGAGTTTCCAGAACGGGCAGCAGACGCAATTGTGGCGCCAGCAACGGCAGGGCTGCGGCATAGCCACGTACCTTTTCGGCATGATCGAATGTACGCAGATCCCCCGTAACGATGCCGACTGCGACCTCTGTGGGCATCGCGAAGTGCAGTAGCTCTGCCGCCATTGACCCGCTGACGAACCCATCGATGGCAATTGAGGCGAGTCGATCACTGTGAACGGCATCGGAATTCACACACACAACAGCTGTACCCTGGCGGTGCAAGCGATTAATGATGGGTGTGGCTTGGGTCGGGTCACTGGGCGCACAGACAATTGCGTCGTAGCATTTATCGAGGGCCGCCTGCAATAGATCGATATCCCCGGCGCCGAATCGCGGGTAGTCCATAAACTGCATCTCCACGCCGGTATCGGAAACGGCTAAGGCACCGGCGCGAATCCCTTCTCGAAGTGGCTGAAAGAAGCTGGAAATTTCTATCGGCAACTGTACAGCGATGCGAAACGTGCGGTTCATCTTCAATAAACGAGCCGCGATATTCGGCCGATATCCGAGTGTCTCGGCCATTTTCAGAACCCTGTTGCGAGTCTCCGGATTTACCCCAGGGCGCCCGTGCAACGCGCGATCGACGGTGCCGATGGAGACCCCCAGCCCCGCGGCGATATCTTTGATACCTGGCTGCCGTGCCGGATTGGCCATATGCGATCGTTTCGTACCGGTCATGTCAGGAATTCGGGCTGCTGTGACGTCTCGATTAGCGGCTTGCAACGCGGCGGGTGGAAATAGCCGTTGCCGTCATCATAGTATTGTTCCTGCACGACAATGCTTCAAGATTCAGCCATGGAATGGCAAAGGTCGGACCAGGATGGAATCTCGCCCAAATCAAATATTTGTTCGCGGAGTAGCCCTCGTGGAAGGTCGTAGACAACGCACGTCGGCGTGCAGACCGGCCGCGGCAAGCGCAAAGAGTATGGCGGTCTGCCGGTGGAGCAAGCGAAGCGCAAGAGCCATCATGCTTGGAGCAGCCGCCCTGCTGTGCTTTGGAGTCCTCGCCGCCGGATCTTTTCAGGCATTTGCGCAGATGGGGAATCCGGTCAATGGCCCTACGAAGATTTCCAATCTCGATCTCGATCCCGCCCGCAGACCAGGCGCTCTAACTGCCGAATCTACGCTTCATCAGCCACTGCCGGCGCAATACATCTGGACGAAGGCCGACGCCGTCCCGGAAGATGCAGCGGCCGCTGGATGGAACGCTGGCGGCAAAAAGAACCTGGAACCGCATTACTTCCGCAAGCAATTCACACTGGCTGCTGTGCCGCAGCACGCAACGTTATACATCGCCGGACCACGTTCCGCCACGATTTTTCTCAACGGACAAAAGGTTGGCTCCTACGAGGTCAACCTGAGCTTCCCGATGGGCATTCGCACCTATTCGTACGACGTTGCCAAGGCTCTTCACGCCGGCGGGAATGTTCTGGCGATTGAGGCCGTGCGCGGCCCGCGTGTCGGCGGCCGCGCTGAAACTCGCGCGGGCATTCAGCAAACTCATGGCGAGATTCTGGCCGTCGAGATTGTGCCTGCGGTTATCGGTGAGATGGCTGCGCCACTACTGAGCACAGATGATTCCTGGAAAGCTACGCTCAGCCCTGCGACGGACTGGTACGCGCCCAGCTTTGACGACGGCCGCTGGCCGGCCGCAGATAGTCTTGGCGGAATCGAAAGCTCGATCGATTTCTTCCAGTGGAACGCCGACGCCGGCATGTACGCGTGGCCGGGTTATGACGGCATCTCGCCCTTCCTCGCGCAGTATCATCTGGCCGCCATGAAGGTAACGCATGTGTTTAACGGGTCGGGCAAGGTGCATCGCCCCGAAGCTCTCACCGGCGATTCATCGCCCGGCTCCGAATTCAGCGTCGAGCTGCCCGAAGCGAAGGTGAGTCTCTACAACGCGCCGCAAATCCTTCTTGACTTCGGCCGCGAGGTGGCGGGACGCATCGAACTGCAGTCTGATTCCGATCAGCCCGCCGATGTCACTGTCCAGTATGGCGAATCCGAAATGGAAGCGTTGCGCGATCCCTATCTCGGAATCGATCCCATCCATCTTGCGCCACACGGGACCGCCTATGGGCCCAAGAGCGCCTTTCGCTACGCGATCATCCGCTTTACAGGCGGTACGAACACGCACTTTAAAGCGATTCAACTCGACGGCATCGCATATCCCGTCACGTATAAAGGTTCATTCTCCTCGTCCGACCCAGCGCTGAATCAGATGTGGACGATCGGAGCATACACGGCGCATCTTTGCATGCAGGACGACATCTGGGATGCTCCAAAGCGCGACCGCGGCCGCTGGATGGGCGATCTGGATGTCAGCGGACGCACGATTGAGGACGTCTTCGGCGATAGCTTCCTGATGGACGACACTCTTAACCGCCTTCTCGGCACCGCCCCCGTCCATACAGATGTTAATGGCATTCCGGGCTACTCCGCCTTCTGGGTCACCGGAGAGACGGAATACTACCGCCATCACGGCTCCCTCCAGCAGCTCGAGTCGGCTCACACTCGTCTGGTCCAGCTACTCAACTACATGGCCACGGAGCTGGACCAGCGCAATCTCTTTGCGGATACCAATCATGCGTGGCCATTCGTGGACTGGTCGCCGGAGCTGAATGGTGACGATGCGCAAGCACGCATGGGCACTCAGTTCGAGTTTTATGCCGCTTTTGCGGATGGCGCGTGGCTGCTCCGTCAACTGCACGACACGGCGAACGCCGTCCGCTTTCAGGAGCGGGCCGACGCCCTCAAGTCCGCGGCGCAGCAGTACCTGCTCGACGGGTCCGGGTCGTTCGGCGATCGCTGGCAGACCAATGCCTACGCCGTGCTGTCGGGCGTGGCCATGCCGTCACAATACCCCGCGATATGGCGGAACGCTCTCTCCACCGTCGGACATATCAAGTACAACGCTCTGATTATCACGCCGTACTACAACTATTACGTCATCAGCGCCATGGCGAAGATGGGTCATCGCCACGCGGCTCTTAACTGGATTCGTCAATACTGGGGCGGCATGCTGGAAGAAGGTGCTACCAGCTTCTGGGAAGGTTACGATCCTTCCTGGTACAAAGGCATAGATTTTCACGCCTCGCTGCAGGCTGACAATATGTCGGGGTATCGTGTGAGTCTTGCGCATGGCTGGTCCAGCGGCGTTACTCCATGGCTAATGGAACAGATACTTGGTATCCAGGCGACCGGTCCCGGCTTTTCGACGGTGAATATCCGCCCGGACCTGATCGACCTGCAGTGGGCGAAGGGCGCTGAGCCCACCCCACGGGGAATGCTATCCGTTGGCATTCGGAAGGGCGCAGGATACGTCACCACCATCGATCTGCCGCCGGGCACCGAAGCGCACGTCTCCGTACCCGTCAGCGGTCCGACGGAACAGGTTCTAGTCAATGGCAAGCAGGAACCCAGTATGCCTGAGGAGAACGGCAAACGTGCGGCCTTCACGCTGCGAACCGCCGGGCACTACGAGATTCGCAGCCGTTAACGCAAGCAGAAAGATGAATTATTG
>JAJZDO010000111.1 GCA_021805955.1 Acidobacteriota bacterium | reverse complement strand
CGCGCTTACCTCACTAAATGTTAGGTTAACGCGCAAATGGCCGAACCTACTCAAACCACGATCAAACGGCTATTCCAAGCCCACTTTGCCCAACCGAATGCGCCGGATTCAGGTCATACATGCGTGCCCTGCGTCCGGTGTCTTTCATGATCCACTCGGCGCGAATCCATCCAGCTTCCTCCATGCGGTGCAGCGCCGGATAGAGCGAACCTTCTTCCGCGCGAAGCACGTCGCGGGAGGTATCTTTGATCGCGGACATGATGGCGTAGCCGTGGAGGCGAGGCCTTCGCGACAGTATTTTCAGCACCAACAGATCGAGTGAACCCTGGAGAGTGTCAGGCTTTGCCATACTCAGACATCTTTATATTAAGACGTCTGAGGAGTTGTCAAGGCAATCTCAACAAAAACCAGAAAGTTTTCCCGGCTACTCGACACGCAACGCTGTCACCGGATTGATGGACGCCGCCCGCAGTGCCGGAATGATGCTGGCCAGCAAAGCGCAAACTCCAAGCGCCAGGATCGATCCGGCAAGCACGAGCGGGTCCCAGCCCTTCACCTGATACAACTGCGTTGCAATCAAGCGCGAGCATCCTATCGAAACTGGAATGCCGATCAGCAGTCCGATCAGAATCTGCAGGAATGCTCCAAGCAACACCAGGCGAATCACGTTGGCCCGGCTTGCTCCCAGCGCCATGCGGACGCCAATCTCGCCGGTGCGCCGCTCCACCGTATACGCAGTCACTCCATACAGCCCGACAGCCGCCAGAATCAGCGCCAAAATGCCGAAAAGTCCGGTCATTTGCGCTAAGGTGCGCTGCTGGTCGAGCCGGTTCGCTACCTGTTCCTGCATAGTTCGCATGCTGATCAGGGTCAGGTTCGGGTCCACGTCCGCAAAGATCCGGCGTACCTGCGGCTCCAGGCCTTCCATGCTGCCGTGCAACTGCAATACCACGGCTTTGATCAAGTGGGTACGGTCCTCGATCGTCTGCATCATGGGCGTGTCGTAACGCACATGTTGCGCCAGCGGCACAAAGAACAACGGGCGTCTCCAGTGGCCGCTGGGATCGGTATAGTTGGCATCGCGGACCACGCCCACAATCTCATAGGTTCCGCTGTATTGCAGCATGTCCATGCCGAAATGCGTGCCGATGGGATTTTCATCTTTCTTGAAAAATTTACGAACGAAGCTTTCATCCACCACGGCGACATTTTGCGTTGCCGCCGTGTCCTGTTCCGTGATGCTGCGGCCACGCAGAATGCGCTCCCCCATGGCCTCCAGGTAGCCGGGGCTAACGCGATCCCAGGAAGAACCAGAGTCTTCGTTCACCTGTGGAATGCCGTGGCCTTCGCGAAGAATCAGCTCCCCCCAGTTGTCGGTGAAGGGAGTGTAGCCGGCGAGGGCCGCGCGCTCGACGCCGGGAATGTGGGAGAGGCGGCTTTGCAACTCACGGTAGGTCGCGTCCAGTTTTTCCGGGGAGTAGCCGGAAAAAGGCGCATTCACGCTGATGTTCACGCGATGGTCCGTCTCAAATCCGAAATCCTGATGCTCCATTTTCTGCAGGCTGCGAATCAGCAAGCCGGCTCCGGCCAGCAGCACGATGGAAAGCGTTGCCTGCAACACCACCAGAATCTTCTGTGGCAGGGACGTGCTATCGCGCGTACTGCGACTGGCTCCGCGCAGCGCTTCCGCTGGGTTGCCGTGCGAAGTCAGCCCCGCCGGTGCGACGCCGAACAGCAATCCAGTGACCAGCGATAAACCAAAAGCAAAAGCCAGAATGGGCAACGAAGGCGACGCATCGATGGGAACGTTGTGCGCGCTGTGAAACGCCAGCGCAACAATCAGTTTGACTCCCGCATACGCGATCACCATGCCCGCCGCACCTCCCAGTACGGAAAGCACTACGCTTTCCGTCAGCGACTGGCGGATGAGCCGTCTTCTGGAAGCTCCCATGGCCAGACGGATCGAAGTTTGCGGTCGCCGGGCGGTGCCCCGCGCCAGCAGCAGGTTGGCAATATTGGCACACGCAATCAACAGCACCAGGCAGCAGACTGTCATCAGAATGCGCAAGCTGACTTCATAATTCGCTTTCATTTCTCCCACGCCCGCCCCTGCCGGAATCACTTCGATGGTTTGTTTCGGCAGCATGGCTTTGATCTGTGGCAGATAATCTTTTAGCGGACCGACAACGAAATCCGTTACCAGCCACTGCCGCATGATGGCGGTGAAACGCGCCGAAAGCCCCGCTGTGGTAGCTCCCGGACGCAGACGGCCAATCACGCGCAGCCATGCACTGGATTGCTTCAGGATAGAATTTTTCCCCGTCAGCAACGGTTCCTGCTGGAGCGGCACGAACAGTTGCGGCGGATCGCTGCGCAATGTTTCCCCGTAAAAGCCGGGAGGCGTGATGCCGACGATGGTGAAGGGCTGGCCATCCAGAATGAAGCTTGCGCCGATCACTCCCGGGTCCGACCCGTATTCCTGCTGCCACGCCCGATAGCTGAGCATGGCTGCCGGCGTGGCGGATGGCTGATCGTCGGCTGGCATCAGCGTTCTGCCTGCATAGGCCTGCACGCCGAAGGTCGCGAAATAGTTTCCCGAGACGAACTCGTTGCGCAGAGGTTTAGCCAGCTGGCTGGTTCCACCACGTCGCACGCTGAACTGCGATCCGCCAGCCTGGAAGGCCGCGAGCTGGTCGAATTCCGGCGCTGCTGCCTGGAAGCGCTGATAGAGCTGGTAAGAATACATGCCCCAGACATTTTGCGGGCCGCCTTCCACGCAGCAGTCATTGCCCGCGCCCACCCGATACAGGCTCGACGGATCGACCACCGGCAGCGACTTCAGCATCACCGTATGAATCAGCGAGAAAATGGCCGTCGTTGCGCCAATCCCCAGCGCGAGTGTCAGCATGGCCGTCAGCGTGAACACGGGCGACAATCGCATTTGTCGCAAAGCGTACTCAATGTCCTGGCGCAGAGTTTGCATCATTATCCTCTGGGGGCACATACGGCGAATCAACCCAAAAAGTTCCCGCAACCCAACCGATGTTACATTAAGCCTCCGCAGCTAGGCAGCAGCCGTTTCTGCTCTCAGTGTTTGCGCCCTGGTCGCCGGGCTGCTGCCTGCGCGCCGAGCCGCTTCCATCGAACCGGCGGAGGCTCTCCGGGCCGAGTAACTCACCTTGTTCCGCGTGATTGTTCGTTTCCGACGCGAGTCACTTGTTGGAGAAGTTGCCGGAACGCATTCCCGCTCACCCTCAGGCAGCCGTATCAATCTGGGCCGCGCAGTTCAGTCCCTGAGTCGCTCGGATCTTGGGCGCGATCCAAACCCTTCCCCGCTCAAATCCTTTGTTCCTTGCATGTAAATGATGAAATACGAAATAACAGGTGCTATAGTGAAACAAATTTGCTGTCGGAAGCGATAGGGTTGGAAACTTCAGAGGAGCGTGGAGGATTGCATCGTGGAGGGTCAACAGGATGGAACTGAAAAGCTGCCGCAACGCAATGTAGCCGTCGATGCATACCGCGGTTTCGTCATGCTCCTTATGCTGGGTGAGGTTCTCAGGTTTTCCAAGGTCGCGCTCTCCTATCCGGGAAGCATCTTCTGGCGCGTTCTTTCCTATAACCAGTCGCATGTCGAATGGACCGGAATGAGTCTGCACGACATGATCCAGCCATCCTTCACCTTTCTGGTGGGCGTTGCCCTGCCATATTCACTGCGCAGCCGGCAGCGTAGAGGCGAGAGCTTCCAACGCATGGTCCTGCATACCGTCTGGCGCAGTTTTGTTCTGATTGCCCTCGGAATTTTTCTGCGCTCTCTCCACCGTTCCGCTACCTATTTCACCTTTGAAGACACGCTGACTCAGATCGGCCTCGGCTACACGTTCGTGTTTCTGATCAGCTTGTGCAAGCCGCGATGGCAATGGCTTGCCTTCGGTTTGACCCTTTTCTGCTACTGGCTGGCATGGGCGCTCTATCCCGTCCCCGCCCAAGGGTTCAATTATGCGGCGGTCGGCGTTCCTCCGGATTGGCATCGGCACCTGCTCACCGGCTTCGCCGCTCATTGGAACAAGAACAGCAATCTCGGGCAAGCCTTCGATCTCTGGTTCTTGAACCTTTTCCCCCGTACCAGCCCGTTCCTCTTCAACGATGGCGGCTATCTTACGTTGAGTTTCATCCCGACATTTTGCACCATGGTGCTCGGCCTGGCCGCTGGACGATGGTTCATCGCCTCCGCGCCGCGCGTCCCGCTACGGCGGTTCTTGCTGGCAGCCGTCGCGTTGCTCTGCGCTGGACTGTTCCTGCACTTCACAGGAATCTGCCCCATCGTCAAGCGCATCTGGACGCCATCCTGGACCTTATTCAGCGGCGGCATGTGCTTTCTTTTCCTGTCTGCTTTCTCGTGGATCATCGACGTCCACAATCACCGGCGGCTCGCGTTTCCTCTCGTTGTCGTTGGCATGAACTCAATTGCCGCCTATCTCATGTCCTATCTCTTTGAGGACGCCGTGGAGAACAGCTTCCGTATCCATCTTGGACCCTCAATTCTCAACATGTTTGGGTCGGCGCTCGAACCCCTGTTCCTGGGTGGGTTGACCCTTGCTACCTACTGGCTGATGCTCTTTTGGATGTACCGCAAGAGAATTTTCCTTCGCATCTGAAGCAACGCGCCCCAGATGGCGGCTGGTTCCAGATGCCCTGCAGTCCCGAAGCGGGATTTCCGCCGGTACGATCTGTGAGTGACTCGGCGATTTGTCACAAATCCAGATCGGCAGACAGCGAAAGCTTGCGCGTTCAAAATGAAGCCGGTGTGATGACTCGTGATTAAGCAGTTGACAGTGCGATATTCTTCCTGCTCAGCCTAATTTGTGCCGTCCGGTGATATTGTCACCTTGGGTATCCTTTCCCTGTTCGGATGACATCTTTAGGCTTGGTGAAACCGGAGGAAAATGAATGGCGCTTTCATTGGATGATCTAGTCAAAGACGGGAGGGCTAGAAAGGCTTTTCTCCAAGGACAGCCGCGACTGCGCTCTGCAGCTCTGGGTGTTACAGATGAGTTCCGACAACCTGATCGAGAACCGGCTCCTCTACGGACGACTCCTTCCCTACAACTACTCCAGCAACCCTTGGTCCGCCCCGGAGGAAGATCATTTCGAAATAGTGGGAGACCACCGGGCACAAATCATTCGACTCAGCCTGTACATCAAGAGCACGCACACTGCGACGTTACTCAAGCATTTGAGCGACGGTTACACCGTGGAGCCCACGAGCAAGGACTTAAATCCCAAGCTGTCGCAGAATCTAGGCGGGCGGATCGGAACGACAACGCTCCGTCTGCCCTTGGTCTATCGCCCGGTTGTCTACCTGCTGAATCGAGATGCGCGAGATCAAAATTGGCTTTTGAGTCCACACGGAGGCGCTGCTGCCTGAGGAATTGCGCACGGTTATCGACGAAACGGAAGTCGAGATTTATGGAGTTGCAATTGGCGACGACCGAACGAGCACCCAGCGCTCGCCTTACCACATCGTCAGAGTCACGTTATCGACCCATTCGTGAAGTGGAGTACCGGTGGGATCCTGGTCCAGTTGGTATTGAATGCCGATCATGTCCGACCAGGTGGTTTGGTTCACCGTCCAGGTCTGATTCAACCCGTATGCCTGACCGTCGAACACGAGTGTGTCGTAGCGATATTGCGTGGGACTGATGCGCTCATAGTACCACTGGACGTGGTGCCAGCCCGACGCCCAGTGCGGACAAGGGATTCCATTCAGAATCCAGGAGCCGCCCTGGCTGTCCCAGGTGGACCAGTAGCCGTCTCCAACGTCGCACTGGCTGCCGATCATGAACTCGTTGCCACCCAAGACCTGCCAGAGATCGAACTCCGAGGACCAGAAGTGGGCTTCGGCAGCGGGGTCATGATAGACCCAGAAGTCCCATAAGAAATGGGAATTGGGACTGGTGCCCAGCATCGTGTCCATAAACAGCACGTTGGTCCAGGACGGTCCGTCGGCGTACATCTCAAGGCTGCTGCCGCTCAGCGAGGGCTCGCTTTGGTCGAAATGCATCCAGTAGTTGCCGGTGGTGCTGGTGCCCGCCGCACACAGGCTGCAGATGCTCCAGTTGGCGCTGTCGTTCTGCATCTCCGAGAGCACTTGTGCGTTTGCAGGCGGAGTCGGCAGCACTGTACTGCTCGGCGGCGGCGGTCCAACCTGAATCAAATGAATTTCCGATCGGTTGGAGTCGCCCTTGGCGTCCGACGCGCTTGCCCACAGAAGATGCTGGCCAGTGGGAATTGCGATCTCCTGGGAGATGGAACTCCCGGCGTTACTTATCTCATACACGGCTTGACCGTCGAGGCAAACCGTCCACTGGCTGACCGCAGGCCCCGATTCGATTGCATTCACCAGGACATTGCTTGAATTCTCACCGGGTGAGGGGCTTTTCAACCAGATGCCGATTCCGTTTGCGTTGGTATATCCATATCCCGGACCGCCGCATCCCGCACTGGGGGTGCTTCCCAAACCGCTTCCCGAACCGCTGCCTGAACCGCTTCCCGAACCGCTGCCTGAACCGCTTCCCGAACCGCTTCCTGAACCGCTTCCTGAACCGCTTCCGGTGCCTGGAGCGTTGACACCGCCGACCTTGGAGGTCATCGAACTTGGACCGCCGCACCCGGTCATGACCAGGACCTGGAGTGCAAATGCGAATGAGCAAAGAAAGCGAAGAAAAATCCGAGACACGCGGTACTCCTCACAGGCAATGTGAGATGCGGCCTGCCCAGCTTATGCTCTCCCTGAGAGATATTCGGCTCACGTCCACTCCGTTTGTGATGCCGAACGGATGAGAAAGGTTTCACTCCCAGATGTCGCCTAGTCGGGCGAGGCGTGTTGGCAGGTCGGTCTGGCATGGAGCCATCCTGCTTTGACGATCTACGTTGGCGAGAACAGGCCAATGCGCTGATTGACCTGCGTTTTGGAGCCCTGATTCCGGAGTTCTTGGCGTATCGTCGGCTAGCCGGGCAATGACACGTTCCTAATACTACAGTTGTAGATGGTAAACTGAACGCGCTCTGGTAGGTGGTTGTCCGCAAGCGCGATGGAGAAGCGATTATCCGGTTGGAAGCGTGAGTTGTCGCGGTGCCATGACCGCATAGCA
>JAJZDO010000669.1 GCA_021805955.1 Acidobacteriota bacterium | reverse complement strand
GCCGAGCGAGGGTTTATGCTTCTCTCCTCGAACGCTTGAGCGATCAACGGATTGCACGATTCGGCCGGGTTTGGGTTGACCGACCCGCTCGCGCGCGATGGACTTGACGGTACTGACTACATTGAGGCGGTCTTTTTTCTTTCTGGCCATGGCCTTGAGTATGGAATACTTTGTTTGAAAGTGGGAAGTATCGCAATGGATGAGCGGGATTTTTTCAACGAAACAACCGAACAGCGAAAACACACGCTGAATTGTCCGCATTGCGGACAGCCCGGCGAATACACCGTCACATGGGTCGTCCGACGGAAACGGGCACAACTGCCGCGTCAGGCCGATGAACGGGACAAGGCGCGATTTGCCAAAGCGCAATCGTACATGGTGCGTCGCGACGACCAGCTTGGATGCATGAATATGCGCTGTCGCAAACGATTTGAGATCAGCTCGCTGCAATCACTGGCATTTATCGACTAAAGGGCGTTTGGGACCGGCCTGAGGGGATATGAAGTGTCGGTAATCATTCCCGAGGTGAAACAACCGCATGAGCTATCTACAAGAAGTGGTTGTCACAGACCGGCGCACTCCGTTTACAATCAGTGAAGAGCCGGTTGGACGCTTCGACCTGACTCATCTTTTCCGGGAGACTTTTGCTCCATGCCGAACATGATGCTGCCCCCTGAAGAACGCAACCTGACGCCAGAGCAGGTTGAACGCCTGGATCGCCGTCGCGACTGGGGTTTGACCTTGCAGGTGATCGCTGGCCAGTTCGCCGTCATCAGCACCCTGCTCTCTTTGTGGGCAGGACAGGATCTGACGTACTCTCCGGGCTGGGCACATCCGATGGCCTATTACATGGGCATTGCGCTGACGATCGTACTTGTGGCTGGTAGCGTCGGCACATATCTGCGGCGCGGAACTGTTCGCATCGACTGACTGACCCGGCTGCCAGTGCTTCAAGGGGCAGCCTGCTGGACGTATGGCGGCCCATTCTCATCTCGCTCCCGAAGTAGGCTCGGATCCACCTGAAGGTGAACTGCGCGACAGTCACGGCAGGCGAATCACGGATCTTCGTGTCTCGATTACGGATCGGTGCAATTACAAATGTGTTTATTGCAGAACCGGCCAGCACGGCGCGCAATATCCCGAACTGAGCGCGGAAGACTATCTCCGTCTGATCCGGATATTTTTAAGCCTTGGAATTGAAAAAGTTCGTCTCACCGGCGGAGAACCTCTGCTGAGGCGTGATCTTCCAGATATCGTCGCCGCAATTCGCGCGATGCACACGCGATCAGACCAGTCTCCTGAAGTGGCAGTGACGACCAATGGCCATCTGATGGAAGATTTGGCGGAACCCCTGAAAAGAGCGGGGCTGAGCCGTGTGACCATCAGCATGGACGCTGTCGATCCGGCGATTTTCGAGCGCATCACGCGTATTGCGGGAAGCTTCGCAGCCGTTGTGCGCGGCATTGAAGCAGCACAGCGGGCAGCTCTCGATCCGGTCAAGATCAACTGTGTTCTCTTGCGCGGATTCAACGACGATCAGGTAGAGTCCTTCGCTACATTCGCACGCGAGCGAAATGTAGTGGTGCGATTCATCGAATTTATGCCGCTCGAAGAGGATCGGCTCTGGACGCCACAGATGGTCGTACCGCTGACAGAGATTGTGGAGCGAATTCATCGAGTGCATCCTCTGGTTCCGCTGCCGGCGACCGTGGCAGGAGAGACAGCCCGAAGGTACGGCTTTACGGATGGCGCAGGCGGAGAGATCGGAATCATTGCTCCCGTCACACAAGCATTCTGCGGAGCGTGCAGCCGTGTCCGACTCACCTCAGACGGAAAGATTCGAACCTGTCTGTTTTCACATCGCGAACATGATCTGGCCGGGCTGGCGCGGGCTGGCGCAAACGATGAAGAACTTCGCGCGTTTATTCTGGGTGTGATCCAAACCAAGGAGGCGCGTCATCATATTGGCGAGCCTGAATTTCTCAAGCCATCCCGATCCATGGTGCACATCGGCGGTTAGATCGCTCGCGCTTGCTGTCGATCAGACATTACGCGAAGATCTGACATTTGTCGGCGAAGTCTCTCGCCGCGACCATCGTCATTGCAAAGATAGAGTGTGATTTCCTTCGCGTGAGTGGCTGAGTATCGCCGCAAGGAGTAACAACCTGGAGCGCCAACAGAATTCTTGTTATCGAACGCGCTAAAATAAAGATCTGTTCACTCGTAATGACCATGGCAGAGGAAAATAGAATGCCGCTGGAAGACCTGATGGTCTTTCATAAGCTGGCCCGCTCGCTCACTTCCAGCCTGGAGCTGGAAAGCATTCTGCGAGCGATTCTGGAACAGATGAACCGCTTCATCTCGGCAGAACTCTGGGCATTGCTGATGCTGGATGAGTCGAGGCAAGAGTTGTACTACGCCCTGACTGGATCAGGCGATGGCTCAGCGCTGAAAGAACTGCGAGTGAGGGTGGGCGAAGGGCTGGCCGGGTGGGTGGCAGAACGCGGGCAGACGCTCATCTTGCCCGAGGCAGAGGATGATCCGCGCATGAAGTCTATGCGCTCCCAGAACGGATTTCATTTTCGCTCTGCGGTGGCGATTCCGATTCGAGGACGGCGCGGCACGCATGGCGTTCTGGAGATATTCAATCCCGATCTGAGTCGAAACTCTTATTACACGATTGCGTTTCTTCACATTCTGGCGGACTACGCAGCAATTGCAATTGAAAATGCCCAGGATGTTTCTCGAGTGCAACAACTCACCATTACGGATGATGTTACGGGGCTGTTCAATGCAAGACATCTGTATACGCTGCTGGAGCGGCAAATTGCTCATCTGAACCAATCTCAGCATGGATTCAGTTTGCTTTTCCTGGACCTTGATCGATTCAAGCAGGTGAATGACAAATACGGCCATCTGGTGGGTAGCGAGTTGTTGGGAGCCTTCGGTCACAAGCTGCAAAGCATGAGTCGCGCGGAGGATATCTGCTTTCGCTATGGTGGCGACGAGTTTGTTGTGCTCATGCCAGAGACAGGTCCCGAGGCTGCGCTGGCAGCATCAGAGCGGTTGCACGCTCGCCTGACCGAAACCGTCTTCCGCATGCGCAATGGACTGGAGATTTCGATCGGCTCAAGTGTAGGAATCGCCAGTTGCCCACAGGATGGCCAAACTGTCCATGCAATTCTGGGCGTGGCGGACAAGCGCATGTACTCGGTGAAGGCAACGGGGCGTGGACGCGTCAGCGATTAATTTCGACAGGCGATAAATTATTGGCTACCTTCACCCGACCTCGCCTGCTGTGCGGCGATGGTTTCCAGTTGACGCCGCCAGTCCAGATGCTCGACGAAGCCTTGCGATTCACGCCAACCCGGCTCAACAATCACGCGCAGTTCCAGGTATACGGCGGTATCCAAAAGAGCCTCGATCTGCTGGCGAGCACTCGCTCCGATAGTTTGGAGACGGCTGCCGCCTTTGCCAATCAAAATGGCTTTCTGTCCATCACGTTCGCAATAAATGGCAGCCGCAATTCGAGTGAGGGGACGTCTCTCGGGCGCGGGGATGCCACCTTTCATCATTCGTGGCTTCCTGGCTTTTCGCGGAGGTAACTGCGGCTCTTCAAACTGTTCGATGACAACAGCTGAAGCATAGGGAACTTCTTCGCCTGTCTCCATAAGAATGCGCTCGCGGATGATCTCTGCCACGAGAAAACGAATCGGCTGGTCCGTATATTGATCGGCGGGGAAAAATCGCTCGCCCGTTGGAAGCAAGTCAGCCAGTCCGGTCAACAGACGGTCGAGTCCATCCTGGCGACGCGCACTGATGGGGAAAACAGCCGCAAAGTCATAAAGCAGGCGTAACTGCTCGATGTGCGGTAGGAGTTCCTGACGACGAACCTGGTCAATCTTGTTGAGGACGAGAACAACCGGGCGGCTGACCTGTTGCAGCAGGCGCAGAAGATGAGCATCCTCGCTTTGCCAATCCGCATGTCGTTGCGTATTTTGCTGATCCGTCTTCTCATCGTCCTGAACGCGCTCCTCAGGCAGGCGCAGTTCGCGTGTTACATCGACAAGCCAGGCAACCACATCACAGGACTCCAGAGCATCCTGCACCTCCTGCATCATGCGGCGATCGAGTTGCGTCTGAGGCTGATGAACACCCGGTGTATCGATAAAGACGATTTGTGCGGCGTCCTGCTGCTTTTCCTCTTCAGCAGAAACTTCGACAACCCCTAGAATGCGGCTGCGCGTGGTTTGCGGCTTGCTGGTTACGATGGCGACACGCTCCCCCACCAGTGCATTGAGAAGCGTACTTTTGCCTGCGTTCGGGCGGCCAATCAGCGCTACAAATCCTGATCTCATGTTTGGATTACTCCTGTTGAGGCGATTCGTGATCTACCTCTGAAATGATGCGAGTGGATATCGGCGTCTCCGGCTTTTCGTCCGAGATCATTCTCAGACGCACCTGTTCAATGCGACGTTCCGTCGCCTGCACGATCTCCAGCCGCAAACTTCCGGATATCAGCACTTCTCCGGCAAGCGGGATGCGGTCTGCAATCTCCGAGACAAGCCCGCCCACCGTCTGCGACTGAGATTCGTCAACTTCCGCAGACGAAAGATCAGGCAACAGTGAAGACAACTGACTGACAGGGTAGCTGCCTGGCAAAAGCCACGAGCCGTCAGGCTGCGGAATGGGGTTTCCCTGCCCTGCCTCAGCATCTTCTTCATGCTCGTCGCGAATAGACCCCACGATCTCTTCCAGCAGATCTTCAATGGTTACGAGTCCGGCGACTTCACCATACTCATCCAGGACCACTCGCATATGCTGTTTCTCGCGTTGCATCTCACGCAGCAGTTCATAACCGCGCTTGGTCTCTGGCACAAGAGCGACTGGCCGCTGAATGCTTCCAACTGTGCGCTGAGCGATGTCAGCATCCGAGACGTAGAGCAAGTCATGCGCAAAGGCGATTCCGGTCACAGAATCAAGTGCATCGCGGTAAACAGGGACGCGGGAGTAGTTATGCTGGCGAAGCGCCTGAAGAAAATCACCCAACAGCATGGAAGCAGGAACGGCAAAGATCGCCGAACGCGGCGTCATAACTTCTTTCACCAGCTTGTCGCCAAACTGGAGTGCGGAACGCACAAGCTGGCGATCTTCTTCTTCCAGGATGCCTTTTTCTTCGCCTGCCTCGAGCAAAGCTTCCACATCTCCGGCTTCATCCTCGTGGGGGCTTTCGACCCCGGAATCAGTGAGCGTGGCAATGGAAAGCAAAAACGTTATGACAAGTGTGACCGGAAGCATGAGCGCCAGCAGAATCCGCACCAGCCAAACGATGGATGCAAGCCAGTCTCCAGGCATACGCTGCAAAATTAAAAAAGGAAATACTTCCCCGCAAAGCATCACGGTGAGCACCATGAGCACAAGCCATTGCAGCGCCGCATCGCCATTCCAGGTGAAGGAATGAAGAAAAAGAATATCTGCGAGAAGGATAGCCTCGATCGCCATGGAAAGATGCATCCACGCAGAGGCAGCGAGCGCGACATGCTCTCGACTCATTCCAAGCCGAGGCTCAACAAGTTGCTCCCACGCTTCGAGGTGCTGCTGAACATCGCGCGCAAGGATGCGCCCAAACTGGCTCTCCAGACGCACGATGTAGCTGCTCAGGCACAGGATAACCGCAAGTAGAAGAGCCGTGAAGACAAGCGCTGGAGTCATCATCGCGCTTTCCCGTTATGCGCATGAGTGGATGTTGTTCGCTCAATGAGACCTTGTGGCAAGCGAAGTTTGCGACGCAGATTGCATTCCAGCCTGGCCATCTGACCGGAATCGGTCTCATGATCGTATCCAGCCAGATGAAGGACGCCGTGGAGAATGAGAATGCGCAACTCAATGCGCAATGGATGTCCTTCCGCTACTGCCTGTCGAGCAGCCGTTTCAACGGAGATGGCGAGATCGCCTGCAATGCCCAATTGAGGATCAGCGGCGGGGAAAGACAATACATCCGTTGGCTTGTTCTTCCCACGAAACGTCCGATTGAGCTTACGAATTCCCTTGTCATCCGTGAGCATGACGGCGACTTCACCCTTGAGTGGAACACACTTTTGCGCGGCCAAAAGGGCACGCTGGAGGGTGGAGCGAACAGGCAACTTCACTGTGTCGCGAAAGAGAGACGCTGCCTGAGGATCGTAGACAATCATCGCGCAATTCCCGATGAGGGCACTGGATTTGGCGTTCGATTCAAGAGGCAGAACATGCTCTCCATGATACGGCAAATTCAGATACTGCTGCGCTTTGCTGATGTGTTTCCATGCCGCAACGCATCTTCCACGATGCACAACCCGCTCCTTGCGGAAGACCCGATTTCGATCGGGTCTTCCGCAAGGATTTGTCGCATCAAGTTAGAGTGAAGTCCGGCATTACTGAGGCTGCGTGTGTCGTCGCGGAGAAAGAGTAGTGGCGACAGCGCCATGCACACCCGTGGCAGAGGAATGAGTCGCATCGACAGAAACTCCGAGATCAAGCGGAAGCTCCTGCTGGAGATTTTTCTGCTCATAGGCGCGAATGATGCGCTGGACCAGCGTGTGACGAACAATGTCCACTTCTTCGAAGTGGCAGAATTCAATGCCCTCAACGCCTTCCAATAAGTTGATAGCCTCGACCAACCCACTCCGTTTGGGATTCGGCAGATCGATCTGAGTAATATCGCCTGTGATGACTGCTTTGGAATTGTTGCCAAGGCGCGTGAGAAACATCTTCATCTGCTCGCTGGTCGTGTTTTGGGCTTCGTCCATAATGATGAACGCATCATTGAGTGTGCGACCTCGCATAAAGGCGAGCGGCGCAACCTCGATGATATTTTTCTCCAGCATCTTGTCCACGCGCTCTGGCTCACACAGGTCATACAGGGCGTCGTAGAGTGGACGCAGATATGGATCCACTTTTTCCTGAAGGCTGCCGGGAAGAAATCCAAGTCGCTCGCCTGCCTCTACAGCCGGTCGTACCAGAATGATACGGCTGGCCTTTTTTACATTCATGGCAGCAACGGCCATGGCGACAGCGAGATAGGTCTTTCCTGTTCCTGCCGGGCCGATCCCGAAGACCATGTCATTCTGCTCGATGGCTTCGAGATATCGCTGCTGGTTGGCACTGCGTGCCTGCACGCTCCGCTTGATGCCGGTAGATCGCTGGCGCGATGACTGCTTTGGAATTGT
>JAJZDO010000466.1 GCA_021805955.1 Acidobacteriota bacterium | reverse complement strand
CTTGAACTGGAAATCAAAGTCTGGGCCGACAAGGCAAAACTGGCGGCTTAAAACTTGACACATTTACCACAAGTTCCTTACTTCAAGACCTCTAGCGTGGCCCTACCCAATCGAGGAACACACGTGACAGGTGTCACCGCTATTCGGCCCGGGCCTTACTATTGTGGCGAAGAGGGGCCGCATGTCCGACGCGCTATTGCTCCATCGCCTGCATTTCGCCTTTACGATCACATACCGTTACCTGTTTCCGCAGCTCACCATGGGTCTGGCGTTGCTGATCGTGATCCTCAAGACGATCGTGGTCCTTCGGCATTCTGCTGTCCATTGGATATTTCATATTTGTCTACCGCATGTTTCGCGGGAAAATTGTCGTAACCTCGGCGGCGCATGGCGAATGAAAAGGGACTCACCTGCGCCGCAATGTGAAGTTGCCATCAATATGGGCGCTCCCTGGCGATCTATCCTGCCGGGAATCGTCATCTAAGTAAGTGCCATACCGAATGAGGGTATTCATGAGCACTGACAGCCGTGTCGCTTCCGCCCGCCGTTCCGCCTCTGCCGCCAATAAGATCACTTCCAGCCATCCGCTTGCGGCGGATGAGCTGCGAAAGATGGATGCCTACTGGCATGCTTGCAATTACCTCTGCGCCGGTATGCTCTATCTGTGCCAGAACCCGCTGCTGAAAGAGCCGCTGAAGCCCGAGCATATCAAGCAGCGGCTGCTTGGACATTGGGGATCGGACCCCGGCCAGACATTTACCTGGGTCCATCTGAATCGGCTTATCAAAAAATATGACTTGAACATGATTTATATTTCCGGTCCAGGCCACGGTGCGCCGGCGATGCTGTCGAATGCCTATTTGGAGGGGACCTATTCTGAGGTCTATCCAGACAAGAGTCAGGATGAGGAGGGGCTGCAGAAATTCCTCAGGGAGTTTTCCTTTCCCGGAGGAATCGGCAGCCATTGCACCCCGGAAACGCCAGGATCGATTCATGAGGGCGGCGAACTGGGTTACAGTATCTCACACGCGTTTGGAGCCGTGTTCGACAACCCCGACCTTATCGCCACCGTCGTGGTTGGAGACGGCGAAGCGGAAACCGGTCCTCTCGCCACGTCGTGGCACTCCAACAAATTTCTCAATCCCATTCGTGACGGCGCGGTACTACCCATCCTTCACCTGAATGGGTATAAGATTGCCAACCCTACCATCCTCGCCCGCATTTCCTCCGACGAACTCGAAAAACTGTTCCAGGGTTATGGATGGACGCCATATGTTGTTGAGGGTGACGACCCGTCCATCATGCACCAGAAAATGGCTGCCACCCTGGAGCATTGCAGTCGGGAGATTCGTTCCATCCAGCAACATGCTCGCAGCACGAATACAGCCGACCGCCCCAGATGGCCCATGGTGATTCTAAGAAGCCCGAAGGGCTGGACTTGCCCGAAGGAACTGGACGGGCACAAACTGGAGGGATTCTGGCGGGCGCACCAGGTACCCATCCTCGACGTCACCACCAATCCTGCCCATCTGCATTTGCTGGAAGAGTGGCTGCGCAGTTACAAGCCGGAGGAATTGTTCGATGCGAGCGGTGCGCTGATCCCCGAATTGAAGGAGTTGGCGCCCAAAGGCAATCGCCGCTTGAGCGCCAATCCACATGCCAACGGTGGTGTGCTCCGAAAGGCGCTGCGGTTGCCCGATTTTCGAGACTTTGCGTTCCCCGTGACGCATCCCGGGACAACCGAAGTGGGACCGACAGAGGTACTTGCGCATTTTCTGGCGGAAACCATGCGCCGGAATATGAACAGTTTTCGTGTCTTCGGCCCGGATGAAACCGCCTCCAACCGTCTCCAGGCAATCTACGAAGCCAGCAAAAAGACGTGGCTGGCAGACTTCAAGCCAGAGGACCAGGATGGCGGCGAACTCTCTATCGATGGCCGCGTCATGGAGATGCTCAGCGAGCACACCCTGGAGGGATGGTTCGAAGGATATGTTCTGACCGGACGGCATGGCTTGTTCGCCTCCTATGAGGCCTTTGTCCACGTCATCGACTCCATGTTCAATCAACACGCCAAATGGCTGGAGAAGTGCAAAACCGAAGTGAAATGGCGCGCCTCCATTTCCTCGCTGAACATATTGATCACCTCGCTGGTCTGGCGGCAGGACCACAACGGCTTCACGCATCAGGATCCTGGATTTCTGGATGTTGTCACCAATAAGAGCGCTGCGGTGACACGGATCTATCTGCCGCCCGACGCCAATTGTCTGTTGAGCGTCGGTGACCATTGCTTGCGCAGTACCAATTACGTCAACGTCATCGTGGCGGACAAACAATCTCATCTGCAATACCTCACCATTGATGAAGCGGTGCGGCACTGCACCAAGGGCATCGGCATCTGGAATTGGGCCAGTAACGACCAGGATGCTGAACCCGATGTGATCATGGCGACGGCCGGCGATATTGCCACCATGGAATCGCTCGCTGCCGTGGCAATACTGCGCGAACGTTTTCCTGGGCTGAAGATTCGCTTCGTGAATGTAGTCGATTTGTTTAAGCTTGAGCCGGACACCGAACATCCTCACGGATTGTCGGACCGCGATTTCGACTCCCTGTTTACTCAGAACAAGCCGATTATCTTCAATTTTCACGGCTATCCATCGCTGATCCATAAGCTGACCTACCGGCGGAGCAACCATGAGAACCTGCACGTACGCGGCTACAAGGAAAAAGGAAACATCAACACACCTCTCGAACTTGCCATTTTGAATCAGGTCGACCGGTTCAATCTCGCGATCGACGTGATTGACCGCGTGCCTAAGCTGCACGCCACCGGGACCCATACCAAAGAGTGGCTGAAAGACCAGATCACCGACGCCATTGCGTATGCCCATGAAAATGGGATTGACAGAAAGGAAATTCGGGAGTGGAAGTGGCCCTTGGGATGAGAATGGACCTGCAACCCTTGCCAATCCTTGTTTTTAACGGCGGCTCATCGTCGATCAAGTTTTCAATTTATACCGCGGACGGCGCCGCGCTCACTTTGCTGAACTATGGCGAGGCTGCCGGCATTGGCACGCCCAAGGCGCAGCTTTCTTTTTATGCTTTTCGGGATGGAGAACGAGAAACTCTTCTATCTGAATCTGCGCCGTCGGAACTCCGCTCGACCCGCGATGCGGTGCGAAAGATTGCGGCCCTGCTGCAACAACCCGGACTGACGCGTCCGATTGCCATCGGCCATCGCATCGTCCACACCGGTCCGAAGTTGAACTCGCATCAGTTGATTACGAAAGAAGTATTGACCGAAATCGAGAACGCGACCTGCTTTGCCCCACTGCATCAGCCCATCGGCCTCGAAATTATTCGAGAAGCGAAGGAGAGCTTTCCGGGCGTCGACAATTACGCATGCTTCGATACGATCTTCGATCAAGACCTGCCGGAGGTTGCATCGATTTATCCGCTGCCCAAGGAGATTCGTGACCAGGGTGTCCATCGCTACGGCTTTCACGGTCTGTCGTGCGAATCGATTCTCGAACAGTTTCAAGATGGAAGGGTTCCCTTTCCATCTGTATCGGGCAAGGTTCCGGAGCGGTTCATCTACGCCCATCTGGGCAGCGGGGCCAGCGTCACTGCGATTCGCAAGGGAAGAGCGATGGATGTCTCGATGGGTCTTACTCCTTGTGGCGGCATTCTCATGGGCACGCGCCCGGGTGATCTTGATCCGGGTCTGATCTTCTATCTGCTGCGCATGCATGCGGGCAGCGCATCGAATTCAACGGACGCTGTGGAGCAATTGCTGAACAAGCGTTCCGGCATGCTGGCGCTCTCCGGTCTCTCGAATGACATGCGCATACTGCGCGATGCCGCGAACCATGGCAATCAACAAGCCGCGCTCGCCATTGAGGCGTTCGTGTTATCCGTCAAGAAGATGATTGGCGCGTATATTGCGCTAATGGGCGGCCTGGATGCGCTGGTTTTCTCCGGCGGCATCGGTGAACATGATCCGGTCACTCGTGCCCAGGTGTGCGCCGGAATGGATGCGTTTGGGCTGACGCTCAATCCGGTGGAGAACGACCCCACGCACGGGGGACCCAAGACCGTTAGCCAAAAGGGATCGAAGATTGCCGTGTATGTTCTTCCTGCCGATGAAGATCGCGTGATAGCTGCTCACGTCGCGCGCATGGCGCGGGAACGATAGATCAGACCGCTCCCAAATCCTCAGCCAAACTGCTCGATTGTCGCGCCCACAGGCTGGGATCGAGATGCGCAAACACGCTGTCCTGGGTTTCTATCTTGCTCAGTTTTGCTTCGTCGTCGCTGCTCAGCGTGCCGCCGCCGCAATGCAGTTTCCACATCATCTCGATCGTGCGGAAGGAAGCCAGATGCCCCTTGAAGCGATCTTCGGCGTAGTCTCGCGCCGCTTCCGTCGTGATCAGGAACTGCCAGTCCGAAGATTCCAGCAGCAACAATTCCCGGCACAACTGCTTCAGGATGCGCTCCCCCTGGGGACTCTCCTTCCATCGGTCCGAACCGGCCGCATTGCGGACCGCGACTTCCGCGGGATATAGGTATTCCCATGTCCAGCGTGTATCGGGGTTGAGCCACACTTCGTTGGCGCCATTCTTCCCCCACGAGCCTTCCGGCAATGCGAGAAAGCTGTCCGGCGGATATCGATCGAGATAGCTGGCTCCAGTGGTCAGCGCCACTGGAATATCGGCCTTGGCCATGATGCGAGCCACATGTTCCAGCCACATCGGACCCTCGAACCACCAGTGGCCGAGCAGTTCCGCGTCGAAGGGAGAGGTCAGAATCGACGGGACCGGATCTTTGAATCCCGGTTTGAGGGAATCGACGACGAGACTGACAAAATGCTCGGCGTGCGATTTAGTTCTCGCTGCCGCCTTTTCCGGGAAGTACAGCGTCTTATATGCCATGTCGATCTTTGAACCCGTCACTTGCCAGTACCTATGTCCGCCCGGGAAACGCTTCTTATGGAAATCAAGATAATTTCCATCGCCCGGATATCCCGCGTCTCCGCTCCATACCTGCAATCCGGTGCGGGGATCGCGCGGGAAAATCGTCACTGGCCTGCGGTGCGCGCGCGGGCCATCCACGTAATATGGCTTGTACAACGAGTGATGGGGCTCGCAGGTCTCGACCGCCAGCGATGCGGCGACGCCAACTGCTCCACCCGCGCGCAGCTCATACGGAGTGAATAAGACGGACTCTTCCACCAGGTGGGTGTCTACAAAGCAGTAATCGATCTTGGCATCTTCCAGCGGCTCTTCCACGCCTTTGCGGTCAAATGGGGGCCAGGGCTGGCTGCTGCCGTGGGGAATCACCGGATAGCTCCACATTCCCGCTGGACGATAGGCGCATTCCGGCAGCCAGATGCCGCGCGGATGTTTGCCGATATGCCGCTCATGCGTCGCCACGCCGGTCTCCACCTGCGCGCGGATCGACTCGTCAGTCCCCAGCAGCGGAAAGTATCCATGCGTCGCGCCACAGGTAATAATGTCCAGCAGTCCACGCTCCGCCGCCTCTCGAAATCCGCGTACGATACTTCCGCCCATCGATTCAAAATCGCCCAGGGCTTCCTCGAAATAGCCGCGCCAGTAACGGGCCGTTCCCGCCAGATGCGGTTCACCATTTTGATTGAAATAGGCCTCATCTTCATTCGCGGCTGTGATCTTACGCTTCAGATATTTTGGAAATTCCGTGCTAAAGACAGGGTGAGCCAGTTGCTCCAAGAGAATCGGTGACAGATTCAGATTGGCCCGCAGAGCAATTCCGTCCCGTTCCAGATTGCGCACGACACGCAGCAACGGCAGATATGTCTCTGCGGCGGCCTCCAGCAACCATTCCAGACCGTGCGGCCATGTGCCATGATTCACCACGTAGGGTAAATGCGCGTGCAGCGTAAAGGTAAGGTAGCCGACAGGACGTTGCTGCGGAGTATCGATCATGAATTCCCCTTGACCCTACATTTGGATGCAGATGGAGGGAACGATTGAGAAACTTGCAATTTGATCGGCAGATCGTACCTCGGACCGCTGCAATCCGCGCTGCATCCTGCAGTAGCCCCGCTCTTACTATATCCATCTCACAGAAAAATCTGCTGAAGATCCCACCGCTTGGCCGCGTCGGAATTCTGTGAAGGACTTTCAACGGGAAACACATCACGGAAATTCCCACCAATAATGGTGGTGCTCACCACTCCGCTGCCATAGGCATCTTCGGCGGCAATTGCTTCGTCCATGTAGGTAGGGGCGTGATGCGCGATCATATCGATTCGGGACCCAAAGGCCGTCCGAAACGACCATTGCCGTCTCGGTGACGTCCTTGTGGGAATCGCATTGCCGGGCCAATGGCCTTTTGCTACTATCCAGATGACCGCGTATATTCAAGCGCGCGAAGGAGATAACCAAATGGCAGAGCAGGAAACGACAGGGATTGGCTGGTTTATCGCGGGCCTTGGTCTCGGCGCGTTACTTGGTGTACTATTTGCCCCTAAAGCCGGGCGTGAGCTGCGAGAAGGTCTGATTAGCGGCGCCAAAGACAGCAAAGAATACGTCTCAGCCCGCAGTCGAGAGGCACGGGAACAGATCAATTCCGTGGTCGATCGCGGCCGCGAGCAAATGAATGACTTTGCCGAGCGCGGCAGGGAAGTGGCTGAAAAGGGCCGGGAACGCTGGAGCGGAATCGTGGACCGCGTTTCAGGCAACAAAATGGATGCTGAACGCAATTCGGCCTCACATGAGGATGAGGAAGAGTTTCGCGGCGGTGCAGCCGAAAATCGTTTTTAGCGCATCTCAACGGCAGGCTGCGGAGACGTCCTCGCGCCGGTGCATCCCAGCCGTCTGCTAGGACTGTCTCCGCCTTCTCTTACGTCACGGAATTTGGCTGTCCTTCAGCCTCATTCGTCTGGCGGATCGAGGCGTACATGGTCAGCAAATGCAAATTTCGTAATTAGGGGGCTCTCATGCCAACCGGATCCATGGTTTTTCTTGTGTTTACTGGAGTGGTGACGTTTGCGGTGCTGTTGCAGACGATCGTTTTGCTCATGTTTGCAGTCACAGCCAAGGCCGCTCAACGCAAAATCATGGAGCAGGCCGACCGGCTGCAGGACGAAGTGCATACCATCGTTGAGGCTTCCGCCAATCTGATGGAGACGGTCGAAGATATAGCGCCGCGGGTTCGCGCCATCACGGAAAATGTACAAAAGGCAACGGAGTCG
>JAJZDO010000696.1 GCA_021805955.1 Acidobacteriota bacterium | reverse complement strand
CCCGCGACAGAGAAACCGGAAATATCCCTACTTCAACTATCGTCAATAGATCAACTTAAGTCTACCAAAAATTCGATAAATCCTACGCCACGATATCTACGCCAAAAGTTCGCCTACATTCCATGCGTGGTCGCTAAGGCCAGTTTCCATCGCTGGCGTCACTCTGAGGCTCTTGTGAACACGGCAAAAATTGTAGGACGCAAACCACAGAAAATAGGTGGCTTGCAGATTCTCCCATTTCTTGCTGAATGACAGCGTAAGCCGGGTCATCCGACTGCAGACTGCGCAGAGTTAGGACAGTACCCAAATTTCCGGATGCAATCGCCGGTTGGTAGAACAATGGCATACTGGAGTGTTAGCACTGTCTCCGGAATCCAACTATCGACAGGCGTGAAAAGCCTTTTTTCACAAACCAACATTGGAATTCAGCGTTACAGGAGTGATGCATTGAGGCTGCCAAGGGTGAATGCCGTGCGACCCAGAATGTTACTGGCCGCCGTGCATGGCCATGCATTCTTCCATGCTGCGGGTCTGGCGATGACCACTGACTCCGGTGGTGGTGGCGGCTTTTTCGAGAAGCTTTTTACTTCTTCCACGAACATTTTTTCTCCCCAGTCGGTGCCTGCTCACGACATTTACCGGCTCTCGATGTTTGTGCTCATCATCACCGGTGCAATTTTCGCCATCGTTTTCGGACTGCTCCTGTACGTTGTCATTCGCTTTCGCTGGCGTCCCGGAGACGACGACACGGAACCGCCCCAGATTTACGGAAGCAACCAGATTGAACTGGCGTGGACAGTAATTCCTATCCTGATTGTGGTGGTGCTGTTCCTTTCCACCGTTCGCATTGTCTTTAGCATCCAGCACGCGCCGCACCCGGCGCAGGCTCTGGATGTCACCGTCACCGGCCATCAGTTCTGGTGGGAGTTTGCTTATCCGAAATATCACTTTGTGACGGCAAATGAACTGCACGTTCCGGTCAGCGACGATCCAAAACAGCCGATGCCGACCTTTATGAAACTTGTCACCGCGGATGTCGATCACAGTTTCTGGGTTCCGCGACTGGCCGGCAAGACGGACCTGATGGCCGGCCAGGTGAATGAAATGTGGATTCAGCCGGATGCGACCGGCGTCTATCTTGGCCAGTGCGCGCAGTTTTGCGGCGAGGAACATGCTCGGATGCTGATCCGCGTGTACGCGCAGACGCCCGCCGACTTTGAGAAATGGCTTGCCAATCAGGAGAAACCTGCCGCTCAAGACCCCAGTGTAGCCGCCGGGCGAGCGGTGTTCGAACAGAACGCCTGCATCAACTGCCACGCCATCCGCGGCACGGTGGCAAATGGCCGCTTCGGCCCAGACCTGACGCACCTGATGAGCCGCGACACCATTGCATCCGGCGCGTTGCCCAACACCCGCGGCAATCTGGAGGGTTGGATCAAAGACCCCAGCTATTACAAGCCCGGCTGTCTGATGCCGGCCATGAAACTGAGTGATAAGGACATTGCCTTGATCGCGTCCTATCTTATGACGCTGAAGTAAGCTGGTGAAAGTGAGAAACGCAAAGCATGGCTGATTCCGCCCCATTTTCAGGAGTGCTCGATCTAACTCCCAAGGCGAAGCATCCCCGGCTCTGGCTGGAGGTGATGCACGAGTGGATCGTGACCACCGATCACAAGAAAATCGGGCTCATGTACATCGCCTCCGCGCTGATGTTTTTCCTGATCGGCGGTGTAGAAATTCTCTTGATCCGCATCCAGCTTGCCAGGCCCGAGCTGACATTTCTCTCGCCGGAACACTTCAATCAGCTTTTTACGCTGCATGGCACCACCATGATCTTTTTCGTGGCCATGCCGATTCTGTTCGGGTTCGCGAACTACTTTGTGCCCTTGATGATCGGCGCTCGCGACATGGCATTCCCCCGCCTGAACGCCTTCAGCTTCTGGATATTTTTCTTTGGCGCGCTGTTGCTCTACTACAGCCTTATAGGAGGCCAGGGCCTCTACGGCGGTTCTGGAGTTCCTGACCAGGGCTGGTTTGCGTATGCGCCGCTGACCTCCGTTGCGTTTTCAAAAGGCCATGCTGCCGACTATTGGGCGCTGGGAATCTTTATCAGCGGTATTGGGACCATTGGCACATCGCTGAATATTGTTGCCACAACACTCTGCATGCGTTGCAAAGGGATGAAGCTGAACCGGATGCCGCTGTTCGTGTGGCTGATGCTGGTCACATCCGTGATGGCGCTCGGGGCCATTCCGCCGTTGTCCGCCGCGCAGATCATGCTGCTGATCGATCGTTTCCTGGGCGGCCATTTCTTCGATTCCCAGGCCGGCGGTTCCGCCGTTTTGTGGGCGCATTTCTTCTGGATCTTCGGCCATCCGGAAGTCTACATCCTGGTGCTGCCCGCCTTTGGGTTTGTCAACGAAATCATTCCCGTCTTCTCGCGCAAAGCCATCTTCGGATATCCGGCCATGGTGGCCGCGTCGGTCGGGATTGGATTTATCAGCTTCTCGGTATGGGCGCACCACATGTTCACCGTTGGCATGAGCGCCGCTGCCAACACTGCCTTTGTCCTTTCTACGATGATTATTTCCGTTCCCACTGGAATCAAAATCTTCAACTGGCTGGCGACCATGTGGGGCGGAAAAATTCACTTCACCGTTCCCATGCTGTTCTGCACGGCGTTCCTGTTTCAATTCACCCTCGGCGGCCTCACGGGAATCATGTTGTCGGTGGCGCCCTTCGACTGGCAATTGCACAACTCCTATTTTCTGATTGCCCATTTTCACTACGTCATTGTCGGCGGCATCGTTTTTGCCCTGTTTGCCGCGTTCTATTATTGGTTCCCGAAGATTACCGGCCGCATGATGAGTGAAAGGTTAGGGAAGTGGCACTTCTGGCTTTTCGTCCTCGGCTTTCAGATGACCTTCGACTTTATGCACATCGTCGGCCTGCTTGGGATGCCCCGCGAGATCTATACCTACGAGCCCGGTCATCACTGGGCCACGTGGAACATGGTCGTGACCCTTGGAGCTTTTATTCAGGCGATTGCCGTCCTTATCTTCGTCTATAACCTGGTGCACTCGCATTTTTACGGAGAACTTGCCGGCAACGATCCATGGGACGCGTGGACGCTGGAGTGGGCCACCACCTCACCGCCGCCCAGCTACAACTTCGCCGAAGATCCCATGGTGCGCAGCCGTCGCCCCTTGTGGGACCTGAAACATCCCGAAGACCCGGATTGGAAATATGAGCTTGAGACCGAGAATCGACTGGCGGCCCAAAAATGACGACGATTCCGTTCACCTTCGACGTGAAAGACGATCCCTGGGAGTTGCCGTACCGCGGCAGCGTGGGCATGTGGTGTTTGATCACTGCCGAATCCGCCATGTTCCTGATCTTTGTCGTGGCCTACATCTACTACATGGGGAAGAGTCTCAGCGGCCCCACCCCCAAGGAAATCCTCAAAGCCCCGATTTTTGGCACGATCTGTTTGCTCTCCAGCAGCCTGACCATTCACTTGTCCGTCGACGGCCTGAAAAAGCGGAGCCATTTTTCATTTATCGGCTGGCTTGCGGGCACAATTATGCTGGGAGTTATTTTCCTGTTCGGCACCGCCAAAGAGTGGCTTGATCTGATTTACAAGCAAAATTTCACCATCCACACCAGTCTGTTCGGCACCACCTTTTATTCACTCGTCGGGTTGCATGCTACCCACGTCCTGATTGGTCTTCTCATGCTCAGCGTAGTGCTTGTCCTAGGACTCTTTGGCTGGGTCGGCGAAGATCAAATCGACCATTTCCATACGCTCTCGATGTACTGGCACTTTGTCGACGCGGTATGGGTCGTTGTTCTGACTGTTGTATATGTCGTTGGAAGATGATGACGCGAGACTCCTTATGAATACCGAACCGAAGAACGGCAATTCATCCGTCCATGCGATTCACATGCCGGCCCCCACGGCATGGCCGTTTGTCTTGGCGATTGGGGTGACATTGCTGTTTGCCGGCCTGGTGACCGCCTGGGCCATCAGTGCCCTCGGTCTCGTCCTGATGGTGTTCGCCTCGGTCGGATGGTTTCGGAATGTTTTTCCGCACGAGCAGCACGAGTCTGTTTCGGTGACGACCGAAGTGGTCGAAATTAAAAGTTCGCGTGAACAAGTGGAACGTCTGCCCGTTGCCGCATCGCATCGCAGCTTCCTTCCGGTGGAGCGATATACGCTGGGTGCGGGAGTGCAGGGCGGCTTGGCGGGCGGGATTGCCATGATTGCCCCGGCCACGGTCTATGGACTGATCCGCTATCACAGCCTGTGGTATGCTCCCAACCTTCTGGCGGCAATGGCCATCCCCGAATGGGCGGAGAGGAGCACCGCATTTCTCAGTTCCTTCCACCTCGAAGGCTTGCTGGTGGCCGGGGTGGTGCATGTTCTGGCTTCGGTGCTGGTCGGGCTTCTCTATGGCGCCATTCTTCCCATGTTCCCGTGGGAGCCGATCGCCACTGCCGGATTTCTGGCGCCCATCTTCTGGAGCGGGCTTTTGTATGGAGGGTTAGCGGCTGTCAACCCGACCATGAACCAGCGGATCGATTGGCTCTGGTTTATTGCGTCCCAGATTGCCTTCGGCCTGGTCGCCGGTTTTGTCGTGAATCTGCATGTTCGCGTGCGCACTCCGCAGTTCCAGGCCCGGCCATTTGCAGAGCGCGCGGGTTTGATCTCGCCGGGAATGGAAGACGAAGCGCAGGATGAGGGCCATAACCAATGAAGGCACGGCTGCAAGCAGCGGGAGTCAGCATCGTCGCCGCCCTGCTCTTATTTGTAGCGGAGGGTTGCAGTCATCTGCCCGGCAAGCCGGGATTTCGTCCTGAAACCTTGCGTCCGGACCAGACGGTTGGCTTTGCCATTCTGTACAAAAACAATTGCTCTGCCTGTCATGGAGACCGGGGGTTGAACGGCCCGGCGCTGCCTCTCAACAATCCCGTGTATCTCGCCTGGGCGGGGCACGATCACATGGTTCCCATCGTTGCCAGCGGGGTGTCGCTTCAGTCCATGCATTCCTTTGCTCAATCCAGCGGCGGAATGTTGACCGACCAGCAGGTGGAAATCATTGTCAACGGGATGATCGCGCATTGGGGGAAGGCCGGCATTCTGAATGGGACCAATCCGCCCGGCTATACGGCGACGACGGCCCCGGATGTTGCAGACGGCAACACGGCATTCGAAACCCATTGCGCCCGCTGTCATGGAGCCGATGGGACTGGCGCGGCTGCGGCCGGTGCCGTCGCTAAGTCCGGGGTGGTCGGCTCCATCGTCGATCCAACCTATCTGTCGCTGATCGGCAACCAGGCATTGCGCGACATTGTGGTTGCCGGTCTTCCCGGGGAGGGAATGCCGGACTGGCGAGGCGATGCTTCCGGCAAGCCCATGACCGACAAGCAAGTCACCGACGTGGTTGCGTGGTTGGGATCGCACCGCGTCCAGTTTCCCGGCCAGCCATTTCCAGATTCGGCCCCGGCCGGTCAACATCCCGCGAAAGGGAACTAAAACCAACGAAGTGCCGCAACAGGAGTGACGGTGGAGGACCCTTTGAACCATTCGATCGATGACCCGGACAGCGACAATCCGCTGAATCAGCCGAGCGAACACTCGCGCAGAAAATTTCTTTTTAAAGTCGCCCTGCTGCTGAATGGTGCCGTGGGCGCGGTTTTGGCTGTGCCTGTTCTCGGCTATCTGTTCGGCCCATTCTTCAAGCGAAATGCAAGCTACAACAACTGGGTCTCCGTCGGGACCCTCGATCAGTTTCCACCGGGAGAAACGCGCCTCGGGAAATATCGCAATCCGATGGGCACGCCGGCGGATGGCCAGACACGCACGCTGCCTTGCTGGGTCCGCCATATTGCCGACAATCAGTTTCAGGTTTTTGCCATCAACTGTGCACACATGGACTGTCCAGTGCACTGGTTTCCGCAATCCAAGCTGTTCATGTGCCCCTGCCATGGCGGCGTGTATTACCAGGACGGCGCCGTTGCTGCCGGGCCTCCGCCGCGCGGCCTCTATCAGTACAAATACAAAATCGTCGGCAAGCAACTTCTCATCTGGGCGGGGGAATTGCCCACCTTGTCGACGGAAGCCAGCATTGCCAGACCGGGGTGTGCATCATGCCAGGGATGAAGGAAAAGGGCCTTGCGCTCTATCGGTGGCTCGACCAGCGCCTGGGTTTTGCCAAACCCATTGTCGAAGCGGCAGAGCATCCAATTCCGGCGAACAGCGCCAGTTGGTGGTACGTCTTTGGCAGCGCGGCTTCTGTGATTCTGATGTTGCAGATAGTCACCGGCATCTTGCTGGCGCTGGTCTATACGCCCACCGCGCGCGACGCATGGAACAGTCTAAACTTTTTGAACCATGGCCTGACGCTGGGCTGGTTCCTCCGCGCTTTGCACGGATGGGGATCGGACTTCATGATCGCCATCGTCCTGATTCACATGATCCAGGTCTTCATGTTCGGCGCCTATAAGTTTCCCCGCGAACTCACCTGGATCGTCGGCGTGTTTCTGCTGTTGCTGACACTCGGCATGGCCTTCACCGGCCAGGTGCTGCGCTTTGACCAGGATGCCTATTGGGGATTGGGGATTGGCGCGTCCATCATGGGGAGAGTCCCGTGGATCGGCGCGTGGCTGGTTCACTTCATGCTCGGCGGCCCAATCATCGGGGCAACGACTTTTTCCCGCTTCTTCGCGCTGCACGTATTCATTATTCCCGGAATTCTGATCGTCCTGGTCGGCGTGCATGTGTGGATGGTCCTCCGCCTCGGCATCAACGAGTGGCCCATGCCGGGCCGGCTGGTGCGCCGCAGCACCTACATCCAGGAATACGAAGCGCAGATTCACCAAGACGGTGTCCCCTTCGTTCCGGATGCGGCATGGAAAGATGTCATGTTCTCCGCCGCCATTCTTCTGGCGATCATGGCCTGCGCAATCTTCTTTGGTCCCATCGGGCCCAGCGGCCCACCCGATCCCACCATCATCCAAACCGCGCCCAAGCCGGATGTGGCGTTCCTCTGGATCTACGCGATCTTCGCGCTGGCTCCGCCCGCTCTGGAAACACCGCTTCTTCTCATCGCGCCCATTGCTGTGATCTGCGTGATGCTTGGGCTGCCGCTGTATGCAGGAGAAGGCGAGAAACACTGGTCGCGTCGTCCTGTCGCCGTATTGATGGTCTGTGCGATTGCCGTTTCGCTCGCCAT
>JAJZDO010000401.1 GCA_021805955.1 Acidobacteriota bacterium | reverse complement strand
TAGCGCGCGAAAAAAATCACGCGCCAGTTTGAAGAGCGGCTGAAGACCATTATGAAAGAGCTGATGGAGAATCAAAACTCCATCATCTTTATCGACGAACTGCATACGCTGGTGGGCGCGGGTTCGGCGGAAGGCTCGCTGGACGCGGCCAACATTTTGAAGCCGGCCCTGTCGCGTGGAGAAATCCAGTGCATAGGCGCCACTACGCCTGCGGAATATCGCAAGTCGATTGAAAAAGATCGCTCGCTGGAACGGCGTTTTCAGGCGGTAAAAGTGCCGCCGCCGAACGAAGAAGACGCGGTGAAGATCATCATGGGGATCAAGGATCGTTATGAGAAGTTTCACGCCGTCAGCTATACCGACGATTCGATCCAGTTTGCGGTGTATCACTCCAGCCGCTATATTCCGGATCGCTTTCTGCCGGACAAGGCGATTGATTTGATCGACGAGGCGGGAGCACGGGTGAAGCTGCGCCAGACTTCCCTGCCGGAGGAAATTACAGAGATTCAAAAGCGGATCAAGTTCATTGTGCATCGCATGGAAAACGCGATTGCGAATCATGAATTTGAAAAGGCGCGGTTCTATTCCGATGAAGAGCGGAAGGAACGCGAGAACCTGCGCGCACTGCGCGACAAATATCATCTGGACGATTCGACCGCGGGCGTGGTGACGCGGGAAGACATTGAAGATGTGGTGAGTCGCTGGACGGGCGTGCCGGTCACTTCCATCAAAGAGGAGGAGACGCAGAAGCTGCTGCGGGTGGAAGAAGAACTCCACAAGCGGATCATCTCGCAGGAGAAGTCCATCTCGGCGCTGGCGCGGGCGATTCGTCGCTCCCGCGCGGGCTTGAAATCTCCGAACCGGCCCATTGGCTCGTTCCTGTTCCTGGGACCGACGGGCGTGGGCAAGACGGAAGTGGCGCGCTCGCTGGCGAATTTCCTGTTCGGCAGCGACAAGGCTCTCATCCGTTTCGACATGTCGGAGTACATGGAGAAGCATTCGGTCTCGAAGCTGATCGGATCGCCTCCGGGTTACGTGGGCTACGAGGAAGGCGGACAGCTTACGGAACGCGTGAAGCGCTCGCCTTACTCCGTAGTGTTGCTGGATGAGATTGAGAAGGCGCACCCGGACATCTTCAATATCCTGCTGCAGGTGTTTGAAGATGGACAATTGACCGACGGTCTGGGCAATACGGTCGACTTCAAGAACACGATTCTGATCATGACTTCCAACATCGGCGCGCGGCACCTGCAGAAGCGGCAGGGGCTGGGCTTCCAGTCAAACCAGGAAGACACGGTGGCCGAGAAGGTCGAAGACCTGGTGCGGAACGAGGTGAAGCGCACGTTCAATCCAGAATTCCTGAACCGGCTGGACGAGGTCATCATCTTCCAGGCGCTGACGGATTCGGACCTGATCCAGATCATGGAGTTGCTGGTACAGCAGTTGAACGCCAACCTGGCGCAGAAGGCCATTACTATTTCTGTGATGGAAGATGCGAAGAAGTGGATCCTGGAAAAAACCCTGACAGATCGCACCTACGGGGCGCGACCGCTGCGGAGGGCGTTGCAGAAGTACGTGGAAGATCCTTTGTCGGAGGCGTTGATTGCCGGCAATATTCAGGAGCGGCCTGCATTCCTTGAGGTCTACCTGGACAACAATCAACTGTTCTATCGTCCGATCGGCAATGAAGGCGCGGAACGGTCGTCGGAAGGCATTGCGCTTACCAGCAGCTAAGAAAAAGCGCGCAGAAACAAAAGAAGCTCCGCCGTAGCGGAGCTTCTTTTGTTTGTCAGCCAAATATCAGGCCTCGGTGATGCGTTGAGCCTGTCGGCTGTTGTGGGCTTGCGGCCCGCACTTATGCAGCGACACCCACCGAAGCAGGAGGATCGGCGCTCTAAATGAATCCCGATACTTTGCTGGCAACCGAACTGGCCTTCGACAGGGTGTCATCGACAACTTCGCGTCCGCGACGAATCACGCGCTCCGCCTGCTTGCCGTATTGTTCCGCCTTTTCGCTGAAATCTTCGGCTGTGCTCTTGATTTGATCCGAAGCATCTTCCAACCCGCGCTTGATCTGCTTGCGGGTCCGGTCGCCAGGTTGGGGAGCGTACAAGAGCGCCACGGCTGCCCCGGCCGCTACACCCACGCCAAATGCCATCCAAAATTTCCATGTATCCATGATGAGCTCCAGACTCGCATACCGTCGTGCGGCGTGCGTACTTATTTTGCTTGCTTACTGCTCTATTAGAGCACCAAACAGTCAGAACGGTTGCCAAGTGAATTGCCACGTGACGCGCCGGAACCTCGGCAGCAACCTTTTTTTCGCGGCGTGGCGGACGAAGGGATGTCGGCCTCCCGCACGGCATGTTGAAAACCGTATTTTTAGGCGCCGCACCGGTGATTTGACCGCGATGACAGGATGGAAAATCCCAAATTTCCAATCAGTTTCGTTGAACTTGAATAAAATCGATTCAATCCAACATGCGGCAAAGAATCGAATTCGGATTGGTGTGGCTTTTACTGAAACTGCTGGGGCTGCTGCCGCGCGGCGCGGCGCGGGCCGTTGGCGCAGCAATCGGCTGGCTGGCGTATGCCGCCACACCGCGACTGCGACGGACGGGCCTAAAAAACCTGGCGCTGGCTTTTCCTGACGCACCCGCCGCGCAACGCAAAACGATCCTTCGCGCCATGTATCGGCATCTGGGCTGGCAACTGGCGGAGTTCTGCCACATGCCGGGCTACACGCTGGAGCGGGCCAACCAGTTCATCCGCTATGAGGGTCTGGAGCATTACCTGGCAGCGAAACAACGCGGCAAGGGTGTGCTGGTGCTGACTGGACATCTGGGCGCATGGGAGCTGTCGAGCTTCTATCACTCGCTGGCAGGCTACCCGATGGGCATGGTGATTCGGCGGCTGGACAATCCATGGATCAACCGACTGGTGAACGACATTCGCACGCAGCACGGAAACCGCGTGTTGCCGAAGGACGACTTTGCCCGCGGCTTGATTGCAGCCATGCGAGCGGGAGAAACCGTCGGGGTATTGATGGACACGAATATGACGCCGCCGCAGGGCGTGTTTGTCGATTTCTTTGGGCACGCCGCCTGCACTGCATCGGGCGTGGCGCGGGTTGCGCTGCGCACCGGAGCAGCGGTGCTGCCGGGCTTTCTGGCGTGGGAGCCAGCGGAAAAGCGATATGTGCTGCATTTTCTGCCGGAGCTGCAATTGGCCGACACCGGCGATGCCGAGCGCGACGCCGTTGCGAATACGCAAATGTTTACCGCAGCGTTGGAGAGCGCGATTCGGCGTTATCCGGAACAGTGGCTGTGGGTACATCGGCGATGGAAGACGAGACCGCCGGGGGGGAAAGCGATCTACTAGAGTGGCTTTCCGATTGCTGGAACTACCCAAATGCAGGAAGAAGCGTCTTTTCTTGAGGAAAAGCCGTTGCTTCTCGCGAGCCATGCGACGCACGGTAGAATGAAAGAAAATCGCGGGTAGCCAGTATTCGTATATTGCGAAGTGTCCTCCTTCTTATCTTCCTGGCCTTTCTGGCTGGCACGCTTGGTCCCAACGTACAAGCGCAGCCGGTTGCGATCCAATCCGCCTCCGCGACCGCCTCTTCCGCACCATCCGTCGCCGCGTCGGTCGCCGCCCAGGAAGCCATCCCGGCCAGTTCGCCGCATGTACCGGCAAATCCGGCGACGGACGCCGGCATTGCCGGTACGGTGACAGCGCCCGATGGACACGTGATCGTGGGCGCTCAAGTCACGCTGGTGGCCGACCCATCGCACTCGCAGCAAACTGTCCTCACCGACGGCGAGGGCTCTTTCCGCTTCACCGGGCTCGGACCCGGAACATTCCGAATCACCGTCACTTCCGCTGGATTTGCTGCCTGGGTGGGACCTGCGATTCCTCTGACCTCGCACCAACAAGTCTCGGTGCCGGCGATTTCTCTGGAGATAGCATCCGCCAGCACGACCGTCCATGCGATCTTCACTGGGCACGATCTGGCGGAACAGCAGGTGCATTTGGAGGAAAAGCAGCGCATACTCGGCGTATTTCCCAACTTCTACACCAGCTATGTGTGGAGAGCGGAGCCGCTGACGGCAAAGCAGAAGTTCCAGCTTGCATGGCGGTCATCCATCGATCCCGTGACATTTTTGACCACGGGCGCGGTCGCCGGACTTCAGCAGTGGCAAAACTATTTCAGCGCGTATGGTCCGGGCGTGGAGGGCTATGCGAAACGTTATGGCGCCAACTATGCCGACGGCTTCATTGGCATCATGATTGGCGGCGCGATCCTGCCGTCAATCCTGCATCAGGATCCGCGCTATTTTTATAAGGGGACGGGAAGCATACGCTCCCGGGCTCTCTATGCACTCTCCACGGTGTTTATCTGCAGGGGAGACAATGGGCGCTGGCAGCCAAATTACTCCAATGTCCTGGGTACGCTGGCCGCGGGCGGAATCTCCAATGCCTACTATCCCGCAAACGATCGCGGGTTCCAACTGACGATCGAGAATTCGCTCATCGGGCTTGCCGCAGGGGGAGGGACCGCGTTGCTGCAGGAATTTTTGATTCGCAAGCTCTCGCGCGGCCTACCGCCGTTGCCCCAGGGGCAACCTTAGGTCCAAAACGCTACAGACGCCTCCGATGCAGCCTGTGCTTCCATGCGATGGCTGAGGCGTTAGAGCGGATTTCCTATAGATGTAGTTGAAGCGGTCAATCTCCGCGCGGCTTTTTCCTAAGAAAAGCCACTCATCGTTGAACTCGGATAGCTATAGTAATAGGAAATCCGCTAGCTCAGTCTTTCATGCAGTATTTCCAGTTGGTCCCCAAGTTGAATATTTCCTCGATCGATCGAGCCTATTGGCAATTCGATCACCGAATGAAATCTCCAGCTCACTCCGCTGATCCTCCACGGACGCAGTGCGGGCCAGGCCGCGCAGACGCAAAGCTTTCGGTCCAACGCGATCACATCGATAGAAAACAGCATGCCGAACGTATGGACGCCGGAAGAAGGTCGAATCCACAGACCTGCCCCTGCGTCCAGCCGCCTGCGCCCGAGCAGCCCGATCAGGCGCGTGAGAAATGTATCGGCTACCGCAATCTTTGTTCCGATCACGGTAGCCCGTGTTTTGTTCCTGACCGTTACCTGCTCCATCTGGATGGTTAGCCGCTTCCCACGTGTCGGGTCAGCCAGGTTTTCGCGCAACATCGCTAGGCCGATTTCGCTTTGCGACGAAGGACCAAAACACCCAGAACGATGACGAACAGAATGCCTGCAACCACCTGAATTCCTGTGCTTAGGTTCATGATTGTTCCTCCTTTCTACGCAATGTCAGGACCGAATTGCATCCCGATTACGCGGATTTTTTCTTCCTGCGCAAAATCAGGATGCCAAGTACCACCACAAAAAGGACTCCTGCAATCACTCTTACAATCATCGATGAATCCATCGTTTGTTCCTCCTTTCCGCAGGTGCTCCTGCGAGTCTCGATACGCCTTGCAAACCTGGATACACTGTCATCGGGCCAAACCGGCGAGACCGCGGCCGATACTCAACACGGCCGGCGCCAGCAACACGATAAACATGCTGGGAAAAATAAACAGGACCAACGGAAAAATCATTTTGACGGTGGTCTTCGCCGCCAATTCTTCCGCGCGCTGGCGACGCTCCTGTCGCATGCCATCGGCAAATGTGCTCAACGCTCGAGCAATCGGAGTTCCAAACTTTTCCGTCTGCGACAACATGCTGGTAAAGGATGCAATCTCACGCAGCTGGGTCCGGTCCGCCATGCTTTGCCATGCGTCCATACGCGGCTTGCCCGCCCGCTGTTCGCGATTGATCTGTAGGAACTCCTCATTGATCTCAGGATGGCTGATGCTCAACTCCACACCGACGCGCAGCATCGCCTGGTCGAGACCGAGGCCGGCATCCACGCAGATGACAAGCAGATCGACCGCATCCGGAACACTGCGCCGAATCCGTTCCCGCCGCGCCTTCACCTCGTGATCCAGCCAGAAGTCGGGTGCAAGGTAGGCCAAGGTCGCGAGGCCCGCAACCCAGATGAAGGTGTTGGATCGAATGAAACTTGCTGCAACGACGGCAGCCACGGGCCCCAGCATCTGCGCCGCGAAATATTTTTCCACTGGGCCAGATCCACGCAGCCCGGCGCTGATAAATCGCTGCTTCAGGCGCTCGCCTTCGGCCAGGCCAATCTTCGCCCGCACACCGCGAACGATACTTAGCAATGCCTGCTGCATGCGCTTTTTTCGGCTTGGGCGAATATCCTCCATCTGCGCGCTGGCCGTTACCTCCAAAACCCGGCGCGTCGAACTGGATTCGCTGAAAACCGTCAACAACACGAGAAAAAACACTCCGAAAAAAAACGTGCCGGCCATCGCGAGATAGAAAAGTTGAGTCATGCTCTCTACACCTGAATATCGACAATCTTGCGAATGAAAAACGTCCCAACCAGAATGAGCCCGGCGCCGATGTACAAAAGTTTTTGCCCGACGGGATCGTGGAGAAGAATGCGAGCGTATTCCGGGTTGATCAGACTGCTCAGCACCAACATCAAGACCGGCAGCAGACTGAGAATCGTGCCGGTCATCCTGCCTTGCGCGGTGCGGACGCGGACCTCGCCTCCAATGCGGATGCGCTCACGGATCACGTGCGAAGTGCGGTCCAGAATTTCCGTAAGGTTGCCGCCGGTCTCCCGCTGCACCAGCATGGCGGTCACCAGAAAGCGCAGGTCGCTGGAAGGGACTCGGTCCGCCATTTGCAGCAGCGCATCCCGCAGGGGAAGGCCGAAATTCTGCTGGCGGAAAACTGCGTTGAACTCCGTCGCCACGCCGCCGCCGGATTGTTCGGAAAGAACTTCGATGGCGGAGCTGAGGGAATGACCCGCGCGCAAGGCCCTCGCCAACAAATCGATGGCGTCCGGAAGGCCATTGTTGAACGCCACCAGACGCCGGGAGCGTCGGTGCTTCAAGTATATGGTGGGAGCTATCAGACCCATCACCCCGACAATTCCATCCAGCAATATCGCCGGAAAAAAGACGTATGCGGCCAAAAACAGCAGAACGCCCGCAGCCGCGCTGTAGATGATGAGCGTGCCGACCGTCCATCCGGTGCCAGCCTGGGTCGCCAACGTTTTCAGATCGGCGGAGAACTGAAAACTCTCCAGCTGCGTATCCAGCCATTGAAAATTGCCCGGCTCGTCGAGCTTCAG
>JAJZDO010000855.1 GCA_021805955.1 Acidobacteriota bacterium | reverse complement strand
TCCCATCCATCTTGCGAATCGAGCGGGCCTTTGCAATCAACACCTCTGGATTCGATTCCAGCGAAGAGATGACGCCGCGCATCACGCCATACGTGCGTAGATGCCGGACCAAAGCGCGGGTATCGATCTCCGAGATGACAGGAATATTGAATCGCTCGAGGTATTCGTCGGCCACCAGTTGCGATCGCCAGTTGGAGCTGACCGGGGAAAACTCGCGTGTAACCAGGCCTTCAATGTAGGGCCGGCTGGCTTCGTCGTCCGCATTATTGGTGCCGTAATTGCCTATTTGAGGGTTGGTGAGGACAACAATTTGCCCTGCATAGGAGGGGTCGGTGAAAATTTCCTGATAGCCGGAAAGCGATGTATTAAAAACAACCTCGCCGTAGCATTCTGCCTTGGCACCGTAGCCGCGGCCCTGAAAGATACGCCCATCTTCGAGCGCAAGTATGGCCTGCATCGCGTCTCCACGCAGTGGATTTTATTAATCTTATCAGACTTGAGCGGCAACGCACCTGTGGAAGACGGGGAACATACATCCGAAGTTTCGAACGCCTGGCTAGTGAACCACTCCCATGGCATCCGTGGGCCAATAGACAAACGTTGCCTTGCCATAAATCAGGTTGCGGTTTACCGGACCAAAGTCGCGGCTGTCGCTGGAAATCAAGCGGTGATCTCCCATGACGAAATATTCGTTCCGCGGCAAAACCGTCCGCGGATAGGAACGATCGTCTCGAAAGCGCATTGGGACATAGCGCTCTTTCAGGGCCTTTCCGTTCACGTAGACCTGGCCATCTTCAATGCGCAAAGTATCACCGGGGACGGCGATCACCCGCTTGATATAGCTTTTTGCCGGATCGAGCGGAAAGTGGAAGACCACCACATCGTCGCGATGAATCGGCTCGAAGTGGTATTCAAACTTGTTGATGAAAAGCCGTTCCTGGTCCTGCAGCCCGGGCATCATGCTGGTCCCTTCCACACGCACCGGCTGATACAGAAACGTAATGATCAGGAAAGAAATGGCGACGGCAAACAGCAAATCTCGCGCCCAAGTCGATACCGTCAAGGGCGTGGACGCAGGCTTCGCATCCTTAGGGTCAGGGTCTGCGCTTTCAATGTTTATTGGATCAACTGGAGACAAAGGAAAATTCAACCTCACTTTTATTTTATCTGAATCTAATCGGGCGTCAGATTTCGACCTTTCGAAACTTAAATCTAAGTTCAACTCCATGGAGCGTCCCGCAAGATTTGGCGAAATGCTCTAAGCTACATCCAACGTTCTATGCGAGTTGCATTTTCTACCGGTCGTCCCGCGCACGCCGTGCTGCCAGCCAATTTGCTGGCGCAACGGGGAGAACAGGTGACAATCTTTACCGCCGCCTACCGCGCCCGGTTTCCGCAACTGGCTCCCGATGTCCGCCTGCGGTGGGTACCGCAATTCGTTCCTTCCATCCATTTCTTGACCGGCGTGCAGCTCGCACGACCCTGGCAGCGCGCCGACACCGCGCTCTACGACCATCTTGTTGCCATGCGGATCGCAATCACACGCGACCGCTTCGATATTTTCTGGGCCTGGGCGTCCGGCGCCCTCGCTTCCGGACGAGCCGCACGCCGCCGCGGCGCGCGATTTATTCTCGACCGCGCCTGCCCCCACGTCGACGCCCAGCAAGCACTGATCCAGACAGAGTGCGAACGACTGGGTGTGCGCTACCAAGCCGAGCCGACGTGGTTCCGCGATCGTCAGCTAGCAGAATACGACGAGGCGGACATCATTCTGGTGCCCTCGACCTACTCCAGCGCGACATTCCCGACGGCGCTGCAGTCGAAGACGCTGGTCGCTCCACTCTTTGGACGATTGCCGATGCCACAGGTCATGATTTCTGCGGATAAAACTTCAATGACATCAAATGAGACGAGTGCACCGTTCACGTTCGGCACAGTCGGCGGACAGCCTTTGCGCAAGGGCTTTTTGTATTTGCTGCAGGCGTGGAAACACCTCCAGTTGCCCAACGCTCGACTGCTGCTGCGCACCGATGCGCCACTCGATCGCTCGCCGATACTTCGCAGATTGCTGCATGAGCTGCCGAATGTTGAAATCGTTCGATATGTCGACAATATGAGCGACTTTTACTGTCGCTGCGATGCCTTTGTCTTCCCCACCATCGACGATGGGTTTGGCATGGCGCTGCTGGAGGCCATGGCCCACGGCCTTCCTGCGATTACGACCACCCACTGTGGGGCAGCGGAATTATTCACGCCGGACCATGACCTACTCGTCATTCCCGCGCAGGATGCCGAACAACTGGCGGCCGCCATGCAACGGCTCTATTCCTCCGAGGATACGCGCGCGTATCTGCGAACCAACGCGCTGGGCGCGCTGCGGAATATTGAGGGGGATGGAGCGTATCAACTGTACTCAAATACGCTGGATCAGATACTTGTGAATAGCGTCGCAGCCCCCAGGTGATCGCATGGCCGCGCTTCGACTGTCTTGCTGTTGCAGCTTCCAGCACCGCTCTCTCTGGATCCTTATTTCTTTCTCGCCACCAGCGTAATGGAGTAATCCGGCCATTTCATCGCGCGTGTCACTGCGCTATCAAAGAGAGGGGGAATCCACCGAAACGGCAGAACAATCGGCCAACTAATCATCTCCGAAGTCGCGCTCGCCGCAATTCTTTTTAAGGAAGTCAGCTTTTGGCTCAGGATTCCGCTGCAGTATTCAATCTTCATCGCATCGAACCCGGATTGCTGGCAAAGCCGCGTCAGATCGGCCGGGGAATATCCCCGCCGCACGTGTCCTCCATCCTCCACTGTCGATAGATTGTCGTTGTCGTACGCCATGGGTTTGAAGCTGAGATTCGGCGTGGTCAGCAGCAAAACTCCTTGCGGCTTCAGGCATCGGTAGATATCTCGCATCAATTTGACATCATCCAGAATGTGTTCGATGCACTCACAACAGATGGCAACATCGAATTGCTCGGCAAGATCCGGGCGCTCATCCAGGCGGCGAACATCCTGGACCTCAAAGCTGGCGGTGTGCGCCTTGCAAATTCTCGCTCGATGTTGGGCGACGGTTTGGTTTCGCCTATCCCAACTCAACCCGAGGGCACGATAGCCGCGCCGTGCCGCGCCCATGGTGAATGCGCCTGTTCCGCAGCCCACATCCACTAGACTGCGGGTGCCGCTTGGCACAACCGGCAAGTACTTTTTGAGCCACAACCAGCGATCCAATACAAGGGTGTCTCCATGTATCAGAGTGGCTGGAAATCCCAGAATACGAACGAGTCCAGATTTCAATGTCCACCGTCACTCATAATTCATGCGTTGCCAGGAAGAAGCCGATTCCGAAATAAGACGTAGAGCTTTGTAACGATTTCCTGCATATTAAAAAGGAAAAATGAGATTAACGCCATCGTAGCGCTTACCCCGAATGCGGACGCGAACTGCAGTCGATACGACATGAGATGCGTGTGAATCAGCACCATGTCGGATGCCACCAAACCAATGAGACATAAGAATGCCAGCCGGTACACATACTTCAGCCTATGCTCTCCGGTGTGGGCAAAAAGTTCCCGATTTAGCCCGATGATGCGAATGACCTGGAATATCTCAATCCCAAGCCACGCATACAGGAAGCCGAGCATGCCATACCAATGGACCATGGGAATCGCGATAACCACCAAAGCGATGTAGCTGAAGAACATGAGTCGCGCCAACCGCTCATGAGTGTTTGTCGAAAACTGAAACTGGAACTTGTGCTCCTTCGCGCTCAAGGTCATGGAAATCGCGGACGTGACCACATACGGGAGCACGGAGAACAACTGCGGCTTATGCAGCCAAACGGCCAATAGGACCGGGGAAAGTATCAACATCCCCAGATTCACCACAGGGATGAGGGAAAAGATCAGCCGCTCAGAATAATTGTAGATTGCTGTCAGTTCGGGCCACTCCTGCCGCCCAAAGAGACGCGTAATCTCAGGACCGAGCGCTTGCGTAGGCCCAATCAAAAGGAGGCGCGACATGGAAAAGATGGTTCGCATGGCCGTAAACGCGACCACAACGAACGATCCAGCTTCGCGCTGCAGGATGAGGACCGGCACTTCAAAGGAAAGAAAGGTGCTCATGCTGATCAGGCCAAAATAACTGCTCGGTCCCAGGACGGCGCGCACCGCACTGCGATCCCACAAACCAATCTGCGGAAAAATCTGCGGGGCGACGCGACGAATATGCAACAGCACCAGCAGAATTCCCAGTGCATACACGGCGGCCTGCAGTCCCGCCAGCAGCGGAAACGGAAACCGCATCCAAGCGCCTGACGAGGTCACGACTACCATCGTCAGCCGCAGTCCATTTACCCACAAAACCCCAGTATGGGCGCGACTCAGCACCATGAACATGCCGGTAAAGTAGCCGAAGAGCACGCCGAGCAGGATTTGCAATGCCAGAAAATACAGCGTCAGCGACGTGACCTGGTGCGACAACGTCAGCCGCAGCCATGCCTGGACAGGCAGCGCAAAGACAACCAGACACACCACTGCCGCGCTGCCAAGAATTCCGAGCAATACGCGTAGCGAAGTGGACTGTTGCAGGTGATATCGATCTAGCTCCTGACGCTGATAGCGGACGGTCAGGTCCTGCGTCACGTAGGTCTGGATGCCAAAATTCAGCGTGCTGAGATACGCCACCGCGCCGGACAGTGCAATCCACTCCCCATACAACGTGGTGCCGTATCGAAAGAGAAAAATCGGCGGCAGCAACAGCTTCGTGGCCAGGTTGACCACGTTGGAGGTCATCAGCGCGGCCATCACTTTAACGATGCGAGTCAGTATGCCCATGCGGAATCAATAATCGAAGCGTGCTTTCATTGAGTTTCCCACATTCGCTGCAAGACAACATTGGATTGGCATATTTGGGGCGATCGCATAAAGGTATTGTCATAGAGTAGTGGAAAGAAGCATTAGCTGACCGAGCGTTCCACGCGAGCGGCGCGTTGGGCAGGGTCGGCAGGAAATTTCCCCATCAAAGTCTGTGCAGCGTCACGCACCTGTTCCACGCTGATTTCATCGATACAGTACTCCGGCGGAATTTCTCGTATCGACGGCCCGCGCAGCACGCGGTATTGTTCGGAATGAACAGGCAACCACTCCAAGGGGCTCTGCCACGCCGGCGCGATCACGACACCGGGCAATCCGACGGCACGGGCGACATGGAAAGTTCCCGTATCCAGGCTGACGATCAGGTCACATTGCGCGAGCAGCGCGGTCAGTTCCTTAATCGTCGTTTTTCCTGCTAGCGAAATGCCCTTGTCCGGCAGATCCGTGCGCAGGTCGTCAATGGGTATGGCATCCTTCTCCGTCCCCACAAAAACTGGAACAGCCCCAGTGGCGCTTGAAAGGCCCGAAATCACCTGCTGAAAATACGCTCGACTCCACTGATTTCTCTGCCCACCGCTGTTCTGCGTGACAAAAACAATCCGCGGCGCGCCGGGATCGGCCGCGACCGAAGCAAGTCTCTGTGCTGCGCGTTCGGCATCTTGCCGTGAGAAGAAAACGCGAGGCTCGTAGAACGGAACATCGTGACCAAGACTGCGCACGATATCGAGGTTGCCCTCGATCTGCCCACGCTCAGGATCGAAAATCAATGGCACATCGTACAACTCCGGAGCCAGGGTGTAGCCAACCCGAAGTGCGCTTCCGGTAAGCAGACTCAAAAACACCAGCCGCGTTCGTTGATTGCCAATAGTCGTGATGACGCAGCGCGGGCCCGGCGGCATGGTTTCCAGCAGCTCTTGCACCGCCCACACGCTGCCGAAAAAATTTCCGAATGGGTTGACTGTGACCACGCAGCGATCGATGTAGGGGTTGAGTTCGAGAACACTGGCGGCCATGCGGGACGCGGCCACGGCGATGTGACAGTCCGGCAGCGCCAGCTTTAGCGCTTCAAACAAAGGGGTTGCATGAACGACGCTGCCGAGCGGGGATTCGTACTGTAACACCAGGAAGTTGCGGATTTCAGCCAATTCGGCCTGCGAGAACCTGTTGCCGCCGTGCAATAAATGCACGCTACGCGCGATCAAGCGAAGCGCTGCTCTCTTCCATCGTGGACGTGGCGGCTGCAGCATCGCGGGCCCTTGGCAAGTCAGAATAGAAAGTGACTCCCGGCCAGACGCTACATTTTGTAGCGGCCGAGATCTTCGTCGTTCAGATTTTCCAGCCAGCGCCGCAACTCTTCCGTGGAAAAATTCTCCACGCCAGCGTTGGCCATGCGGGTGGTCTGCAACACTTGAGCAGAAAGATAGATGGGGCAATCCGTGCGCAGCGCCAGCGCCAACGCATCCGACGGGCGGGCATCCAGGCTGATCAGTTCCCCGCCGCGCTCCATCCAGATCAACGCATAAAACACGTCATCCTTCAGCTCGGTAATCACAACGCGGCGCACTTCTCCATCCAGGGTGCGAATCAGGTTGGCCAGCAGATCGTGGGTCATCGGCCGCGGTGTCGCCGTTTTTTCAATCTCCAGGGCAATCGCATTCGCCTCAAAGATTCCCACCCAGATAGGCACCATGGCGTCGCTCCCGATGTCCTTCAGGACCACCATGGGCATATTGGTGACTGGATCCATCATCAAGCCGCGAATCTTCACTTCCATTTCGTCGGCCTGGGCTTCACCTGCGCCGGATTGGAGCGGTGTAGTCATGCAACACAAATTTCCTCTCGCGTAGAAACTCCGGAAGGCTGGTGAGTGATGACAGCCTCGCCGAGCAGACTGTTCGGGAAACTCTGCGTAATATGAACGTTCATATAGGTTCCCGCCGCCGGCAGAATGGGCGAATTGACGGTGAAATTCACGATTTTATTCTGTGAGCTGCGTCCGGAAACCTGACCGCGGGCAGGATTGTTTCCTTCAACCATGACTTCAACAATCTCGCCGACATGCCTGCTATACAGCGACCTTTGAATTTCGCGCTGACTCTCCAATAGCATTTGCAATCGCTGGCTCTTTACTTCTTCTGGGATGCTGTCTTCCATGGAAATGGCGGGAGTATTGGGCCGCGCAGAGTATTTGAAAGCAAACACGGCATCGTAGCCAACATGGGCGAGCAAACTCAAAGTCTGCTCGAAATCTTTCTCGGTCTCGCCGGGAAATCCGACAATGATGTCCGTTGTCAGGCTAATAGGGCGCCGCGCCGCCTGAATCCAGCCAATCCGTTCCAGATACCATTCCCGCGTGTACTCGCGCTGCATCCGCTGCAGCACGCGCGAAGACCCGCTCTGTACCGGAAGATGCACATGGTCGCACAAGGTGGGCACGGCATCGATGGCCTCAATAATGTC
>JAJZDO010000333.1 GCA_021805955.1 Acidobacteriota bacterium | reverse complement strand
CTCAATGGATAACGTAACCATCATTCGAGTAGTTGCCGGCGTTTTTTGCGTCATCATACTATTCATTCTGATTCAGCGTCGCCGCACACGCGTCCGCTAAACATTTCGAGGTGCGGTGGAAGCGATGCCCGGCATGTTGTCATTGCCGGGCTGGAGCGACGCGACATGCGACACTCCAGCGAAATATGGATCTGGATGCCCTCCTTACCTTACAGGGAAGGGGCGGTATAGCTGTTCCTGATGTTAGGAGCATGGATTGTTGCTTGAACGATGTCGATGCAAGAAAACGCATGGATGCTCGGATCCGTGTTAGGAGCCGAGCGTGAATAGAACGCCCAATTGCGGGAACAGCCAAAGCCCTGGGGATGACATGGAAACACAGACCTACTGCGTATACAACCAGACACGAGAATGCTTCCTCAGTCTGGGCGTCACCCCGGCGGATACTATTTTCAAACGCCTGAAAGGGTTGATTGGAAGGTTAAACATGAGGTCCGACGAAGGACTCTGGGTGGTCCCTTCGAGCGGAGTTCATACCTGGGGCGTGTTGTTTCCTTTGGACCTGATTTATTTGGATGAGAATTATCGCGTCGTTTGCGTGACCGAGCACTTCCCGCGATTTCGCGTTGGGCCGCTCAAAATCCATGCTGCGAGCGTGCTGGAATTGCCCACCCATACGATTTATTCGTCGCAGACGCAGCCAGGAGATCAACTGGTCATCTGCGCGGCTGACGAGATAGAAGAGAGATTGATGCAAAGAGTTCCGGAATGTCTCATTGGGCAAAGGAAATGAGCGAATGTGACGCATGGGAGGCCAGTAAAGGCTTTTTTGCGGAGACTGTTGGGCCAGGAGCGCCGAAGGGCCGAGCGCCACGTTCTTCCTGGTCTGGTTGCCTATTATTGGGACGGCGGGCCACCGACGCCGCACAGCATCCGCGAGATCAGCTTGATGGGAATGTATTTGTTGACAGAAGAGCGATGGTATCTGGGCACAGTGCTGATGATGAGGCTGCAACAGTCGGACAGCGCTGAAATAGACCCTGAGCATTCGATTGCGGTTCATGCCAAGGCGGTTCGGCATGGGGCAGATGGCGTAGGCATGGAATTTTTGCCGTTGACGCAGAATTTTTCGCAGAATGGCCACGACCCTCGGGGTCATGCAGGGGGCCAGAAGTCACTGAAGAAATTTGTTCGGCGTGTTGAATGAGGAGAGTCAAGAATGTTGGAGCATGACGCCAACAACGCCCAGCACCAAACACTCAAGATAGGCAGGAGATGTGGGGCGCGAAACGGATGGCACGCGTTTGGATGAGAAGGCGACGTCTGCGGCATTCGGGGAGGAAGTCATGAAATTAGCAACTAGGCTGAAGGACGAAAGCGGCCAGGCTATGGTGCTCACGCTGCTGTGCATGGCTTGCCTGCTTGGTTTTGTAGGATTCGCTGCCGACGTGGGAACACTCTTCCATGCCAAACGAAATTTGCAGATCGCAGCCGACAGCGCCGCCATCGCGGGTGCCGCTGAGTTGAACTACGGAGATATGACAGCGGCCGGCCAGGCTGCGGCGGCGCAAAATGGCGTCATCATCGGCACGAACGGAGGCACCGTAGCGGTCAACAGTCCGCCGACGGAGGGGGCGTATGTGGGACAAGCCGGATATGTGGAAGCAATTGTCTCCCAGAACCAGCCAACCTTCTTTATGAAAGTGTTCAACATCGGCTCCCAGACGGTCGCTGCCAGAGCGGTTGCCTGGAACGGGGGGTCCTCCAACGGTTGCGTCTACGTATGCAACCCGTCGGCGGTGGGCGCCATGAGCTTGCAGGGGTCGTTTGACGTATCCGCGCCGTCGTGTGGGGTCATTGTTGATTCGAACAATACGGATGCGCTGCAGTTTACCGGAGCGGGTGGCACTCTGACCGCGGGTTCGGTTGGTGTCGTTGGCGGTGACGGCGGCCAGACCGGAGATAGTACTCCTGCCCCGGTCTTAGGAATCGCACCGGTGAGCTGTCCTCTCGGTGGCCTGGTGTTTCCCGACCCTACGACGATGACCTGCACGACACCAAACGGCGGCAATCTGACCGGACCAATATCCGCTGGCTGTTACAGCGCGCCTCCGCTTAGCACGGGTTTGGGAACCTTGAATATCAGCAATGCGACCCTGGGTGCGGGGACCTATGTGTTTGAGGGTAACGTGAACCTGAGCGGCAGCATAACGTCTGCCGCGGGCGGCACAACCCTTGACATTTATAACGGTGCGCTCTCGGAAGGAACCGCCGCCACAAATCTCGACCTTGTCGCGCCACCTCCGTGCGCTGCTGGTACTTTGCCGCCCTGCGGTGGTTCTTACGGTGGGATAGCCATCATGCAACCTCCGGCCAACACGAACACGATCACTTTTGAGTTTGGCGATTCTACCGGAACGATCGACGGCATCATTTACGCGCCAACCGCGCAATTATTTTTGCACGACAGCGGTGGCGACAAGAGTGGCGGAATTAGCCTCATTACCGACTTAATCGTGGGCACACTGAATGATCAGACCGGAACTCTATCCATCACGAACTATTCCACAACCGTCGGCACCTCCCCGCTGACAAAAATTGCGCTGGTGGAGTAAGCCATGACAAACGTCATCGGGAGCGATTCACGAACGGATTGCATGGGGCGCTGGATACGCCTGCCGGCGCCTCACGCGGTCATGCGGAAAGACCTCGGACAAGCGTTGGTGGAACTTGCGCTGATGTTTCCGATTTTCATTCTGCTGCTAGTTGGAGCGGCGGAATTCGGGCGCCTGGCCTACGCCGCCATCGAAGTGAGCAATGCCGCCCGCGCCGGCGCTTCGTATGGATCCCTGAGTCGCGGCAGGGCTGCCGACTTGCCCAACGTCGAACTGGTGGCTATCACGGATGCAGCTAACCTTACGGGCGTGACCGCCGTAGCCAGCAATTCATGCGCCTGCTCCACGGGAGGAACCATCGTGTGCTTGACCGCTCTTACTACTACATGCCCCAGTCCCGCGCGAGTTATCGACTATCTTCAGGTGAATACAAGCGCGTCCTTCGACCCTCTATTTCATCTTCCGGGTCTTCCAACCACATTCACACTTACAGGACAGGCAATTATGCGAGTTGCAGATCAGTAATGCAGACACGAATACAACTCGGCATCATCTCTTCACGCAGGCTTTCGCAGACATCTCAGCGAGAAGCCCGCCGCAGCCGTACGCGCGCTGCGAGCGAGGAAGGATCGTCAATGGTTGAAATGGCCCTGAGCATGATCGTTCTGTTAACGATCTTGTTCGGTCTGATTGAAATGTGCCTGGCTCTATACACCTACCATTATGTGTCCGATGCCGCGCGGGAGGGCAGCCGGTACGCGATCGTCCATGGATCGACCTGCATGGTCTCCGGTGCCTCATGTACAGTTACGAAACCCCAGATCCAGACCTACGTCCAGAGTCTCGGATACCCAGGAATACAACCGTCCTCCATGACAGTGACAACGGCATATTTCGCCTTTCCGGCAGGAGGAACCTGTGTAGCGGTAGGTTGCAATGGACCGGGCGACTTGGTGACAGTGACGGCGCAGTACAAGTTTCCTCTGTCTATCCCGTTTGTCCCAAGCAGCACACTCACGCTCAGCAGCACGTCTTCGATGGTGATTTCACAGTGACGGCGCCGCATCCAAAAATAGACCTGCCCAAGCGATCTATTCCGTTTCTTCTGGAATAATGAGCAGCACCTCGACAGCGGTCGATTGTCCATTCTGCTCGGCGGGCCGGAACTGCCACTGCTGGAGCGCGCCGAGAACGAACTTGCTCTGAGCGAACTGGGCGGGAAAGACGATCGCCAGTTTCTCGAAGTGTCCCGCGGCATCAATGAAGCCATGCACCAGCAGAGCATCTGTGTCGTAGTCGCCGGCAGCGAGGTGGGGCGTCATGATGAGGTACGGCCATGGTGCGTCAGGCCGGGTAGTGTTGCCCGCCGCTTGCACCACGCGAGGCAGGCAATATTGGAGAATCCAGCTTTTCGCTGCGCCTACATGCAGGTACACCGTATAGGCGAGCCTGTCGGCCCATATTCCAGCCGCTTCAGGATATTCATCGGCAACCGAATCTCCCACCACGACTACCCCGAAATGGCCGTCCTTTGGGCGGGTAATACGATCGACCGATGCTCCGTTTTCTGACGGAAGTCCAGAGACCGATCCGGAGTTGGATCCTGCCTGTTTCTCCCCCGCTGGCCCCGTTGCAGTTTCGTTCTGATCGCCGTGGTTGCCTGAAGTTACTCCCGACGCATTTCCATTCTGCTTGCCGACTGTTGCGCCGTCACCCGTTTGGGATGTGCTCTGTGGCCGTCCGGGTGCGAAAGAATCGGAGCTGGATGCTGCTGCAGTTTGGTTGGCGGGTGGCAATGCAACGGTTCCTTTCGACAGAAGCAGGTTGGAGACGGACAAGACCGTTGCCGGTGTGGGCTGCGCCGATGGAATGGACGCTGTTTGTGGCACCTGCGGCAACTCCTGTCCGGGCACGACAATGGGCGAGGTCGTGCTGGCGGAGATCGGAATTGTCTGAGAAACAAATGAAGTAGAGGCCATCTGGATATTGGCAACATGCGCTTCGCGGTTGGGCATAGAGAGGGAAGGCCGGACGTTAGCCGATGCTTTTATTTTAGGCGGAGGCGGAACAATCTTCTTGACCGGTAGTTCCGGTGGAGTCCACATCACCATCAGCGGAATCGGAGCCTTGAGTGGCAATAATGTGTTCTGCGCGATGTCCGGTTGCACGAGCGTGATGGGTGCCGAAGCTCGATAGGCAAGCGATTGGGGCGCGGCCGCCGCCACCCGCTGTTCATCGGCGCGACCTGCGCGCATCTCCGCGTGCGAAGTGGGTTGTGCAGCGCTTCCAGGAGACCATTGCAATAGCGGATCAGTCGATTGCAGCTTCACAAGTCGGGTTGTATATCGTCGCGTGCGTGACGAGTCGTCGACTCTCGGCGCGTCCATGACGGTGAGTACCGCGATGCCAAAGGCCAATCCGTGCATCAGGACCGAAGCCATGAAGAAACCAGGTTCCGTGCGCGAGCGCTGTGGCGTGGTAAATAGCGTGTTGATTTGCGAATAGGTCAATGCGGTAATAACTCCCACTCCCGGCACGGGTGTCCGTCGTCTCCTGCAGAAGAACGGATCCTATCGCGACTGCAAGCGCGAATGTCGCTTTCGCCAGGACTCCGCTAAATACAACTGCAATTTTCAGGCCAACTGACAGGCGCGTAAGTTCCGCAAACGGGAAACGGACCGTCTCAGGCGTGTCTGCGCGGCTACACAGCGGTGCCGAGTGGTATACACGTGTTCACACTTGCTGAATGACTAGCCCGCTAAACCCCTCATTTGCCGACTTTCTTTCTTTTGGCACAACAATTGCGATCATGTGGAAGGAAAATCAAGACCGTTTTCACTGCCAGTTCGAAAAGGTGCCTGAATGAACCGAAGATTGACGGCTATCCTATTGACTGCTTTTGTCGTTGCCATCGCATGCAGTTATCTCGTCTTCCGCATTGTTGGGAACCGCCTCGGCGCACCTCGTCATCAAGTCACGCGTGTAGTAGCCGCTGCAAGGGACATCAAACTCGGTAGCGTTCTGAGCAGCGCCGACCTGACCACGATCGAGATAGCAGGCACGCTTCCGCAAGGCGCCATACTCAAGACTGCGGACGCGATCGGCAGAGGCGTACTCTCCGACCTGTATCTGGGCGAACCTATTTTGAATAGCCGTCTCGCGGCGCCTGGATCGGGCGGCGGGCTCGCGGCAACCATTCCCGACGGGATGCGCGCATGCGCAGTGAAAGTTGATGATGTCGTCGGCGTGGCTGGCTTCGCGACGCCAGGAATGCGGGTAGACGTGCTGATCTCCGGCAATCCGCCAGGGACGACGAACACAGCTCAAGGGTCGCAGGTACGGACCTTGCTGCAGAACATACAGGTTCTGTCCGCCGGGACGGACATTCAGAGAGACGCGGAAGGGAAGCCGCAACAGGTCCAGGTGGTCAATCTGCTGGTGACGCCGCAGCAGGCGGAGGCCCTGAGCCTGGCAAGCAATCAAACAAAAATTCAGCTCGTCCTGAGGAACCCGCTGGACACAAAACTTGCGGAGACGCCAGGGACAGGTTTGGCGCATCTCTACGGTCAGGATAATGTCCCGATAGGATCGCCGCGGCCCGCGCATATGGTTCGCAGAAGATCCGCTCCTGCGACTCGCGTGTATCTGATTGAAGTCTTCAATGGGTCGAAAAAAACTGAAACTAAATTTGCCTCACACGAGGAAAAACAGTGAGAGCGAAAACTGGAATTGCAATTTTGTGTTTCTATGCCCTTTCGTGTGTGTTGAGTTCGGGGACAGCCCTTCATGCGGAGAATGCAGCCTCTCTCCAACAACCTGCGGAGATCGCCAGTCAAGACTCGGCGAATGAACTCTTCGTGACCGTGGGACAGTCGGTGCTCGTCGATACTACCCAGCCGATTGTCCGCGTGGCGGTGGGGATGGGAGATATTGCCGAAGCAACAGCAACGACTCCGACCGAGGTGATGGTGAACGGAAAGGCCCCTGGCGTAACGAGCCTGATCGTTTGGGAAGCACAAGGCGGGCGGCAGTTCTTCAAGGTGATGGTGCGCCCAAGTTCTTATGTAGAGAACGATGCAATGGCGGGCATAGAGCGCGAGCTCCGCATGGAGCTACCGGGACAACACCTGAAGCTCAGCTCGGAGGGTGGACTGATTTTCCTGCGCGGCACGGTAAAGGACTTGAATAGCTCGCAGCGCGCATTTCAAATCGCATCCACCGCGGGCAAAGTCATCAATCTGCTGTATGTCGATGTTCCGCCGCCGCAACCGCAGATTCTTTTGAAGGTGCGTTTTGCCAGCGTCGACCTGACGCAACTGAGACAGCTCGGCATAAACATCTTCAGCGTGGGTGCAGCCAATACGATCGGTACCGTCACCACGGGACAATTTCCGGCGCCAACGGTTTCCTCGCCAACGACTGGATCCGCCGTCGCAACCATAGCCAATGCATTGAACCTCTCGCTGTTCCGTCAAGACCTCGGTTTAGGCGCAACCATTCAGGCCCTGGAGAATGACGGAGTGATCCAAGTCCTGTCACAACCCAACCTGTTGGCCGCAAATGGGAAGCAGGCGAGTTTTCTCGCTGGCGGAGAATATCCCTATCCCGTTGTACAAGGAGTTACTGGGGGCGGCTTAGGCGCGGTGACGATTCAATTTCAGGAATTTGGCGTGCGCTTGAACTTCATCCCTACCATCACTCCCCGCAATACAATCCGTCTTCGAAATCGACTGGA
>JAJZDO010000884.1 GCA_021805955.1 Acidobacteriota bacterium | reverse complement strand
AGGGGTTGCGGCCCTTTTCCACGCTATAGAGATCGCTCGCCGCAATATCCAGCGCAATGCTTGCTTCCCGCCCCGGGGTATAACCCGCTCTGCAAATCGCTTCCACCAGCAGATCCAACGCATCCTCGTTCCGCTCAAATTCCGGCCAAAAGCCGCCTTCGTCCGCCACGCCAAAGTATTTTTTGCGGCTGCGTAGGATGTCCCCTGCTGCGTGGTAGACATTGTGAGTAACTTCCAGGACTTCTTCAAGGTTCCGAGCCCCTGTCGCGATCAGTAGAAAGTCCTGCACATCGGTACGCCAGTTGGCGTGTGCCCCGCCGCCAATGATCTGAATCTCCGGAATAGGAAGCAGCGTTCCTCTTCCTTCACTGAGGTAAGAGTGCAATGGCTCATTGCGCATCGTGGCGGCGGCGTTGGCCACCCCCATCGACACCGCCAGGATCGCATTCGCGCCCAATCTTCTCTTGTTCGACGTGCCATCGAGTTCGATGAGCTTGTTATCGAGCACAGCCTGGTCGAATACACTGGTGCCGTACAGTGCCGGTGCGATTTCGTTTTGGACGTTGGCGATGGCTTTGAATACCGATTTCCCGCGAAAGCGCTTTGGGTCACCGTCGCGCAATTCCAGTGCCTCGAATTGTCCCGTGGAAATCCCCGATGGGGTGATGCCGCGGCCCCGCACTCCGTTCGCCAGAGTCACTTCCGCTTCCACGGTGGGCAGGCCGCGCGAGTCAAAGATCTGCCAGGCTTTGATCGATGTGATCTTCATGCATTGGCCTCAGTTAAATCCGATGCGACGATAGCTGGGAACCAGATGTCGCACATTTCGGCAACGCTATCCGGGGGCGACGGCAGGTGTTGATGTACGAAGGTTCGGATGAATTCCTGCTTGCGCGACGTGAGGTATTCGACAGGCGACTTGCCATCTACACGCGCCAGCAGCAACATCAGGAGTAATGGCACGAGCCGCTTTTCCATCTGATTGGCATCCGCATTGGAGCGGTTCCGCACGTAGGCGCGCCAGAACATATCCACCATGGCTTCAAGTTCTAAAGCCTTCCGCGCGTGATACAGCGATTTTAGAAACAGGTGATTCAACAAAAATGCAACATCGAAGGCTGGATCGCCATACCATGCTACCTCGCAGTCGAGCAGCACCATACGATCGCCGCTAATCAAGATATTCTTTGGACTGAAATCCCCGTGTACGAGCGCCTCACGCGTGGCCTCGATCCGCCGGGCCTCGGCATCAAAGATTGCTTGCAGCGCGGGATGTCTCGCTCCCGTTGTCAGCAGATACGGCTCAACGCGAAGTTGGTGAAAATTAGCCGTAGTGTCGAACTGACTCCGCAGTCCGTCGGCACAAGCTGTTCGGCGATGGATTTCACCAAGGATATTGCCGGCGAGCTCGGCGTGCCTGATGCGGAGCTGGCCGGCAAGCAGCAGATCTTTCCAGTTGGTGAAGCTTTCATCTAAAAACTCCATCCCGAAGTAGCCTTCACCTGGGCAGGAAAAATAGAGCTGCGGCACGGTGCCGGGCATCATCCGGCTCACGCATGCAATATAGTCCCGCTCGCTTGCGTTCCGGCTGACATCTGCGAACCAGTTGTCTTTGACCCTCAACTTCGGCAGCGCCCGCTTCACCACGAACCTTTTTTCGCCATCCTCCACAAGGTATATCTCGCTCGATACTCCGCCGCTCAATGGCGCAAGTCTCACCTGCGAATCAAGAATGTGGCCGTTGCGGCGGAGTACATCGAGGAAGTTAGCTGTACTGCTCATTTAACTAAGGGAACGGGCAATGGTTTGCGCGCGCAGATAATCGTAAAATGTCTGCGGGCTGTTCACTCCGCCGCCTAACCCGCTCAAGTTCACACCGCCATAAGGCAGGCCATACGCGAAGAGATTATGCGCGTTGATCCAACTGTTTCCCGCAACCATGCGCTCGGCTACCCGGTTTGCCCGTTCTAGATCCGCGCTCCAGACACTGTTCGCCAAACCATAGGCGAGCTTATTCACTTGCGCAACGACGGACTGTTCATCTTTGAAGCGCAGCAGATACGCGCAAGGCCCGAATATCTCCTCGCGGCAGCAGACATTGTCATCTGTCCCTTCCAGCAGAGCAGGTGCGACATAGAAACCTTTTTCCACCCCTGCTGGTGCAGTCACGCCACCATCGAGGACAGCCCTTGCTCCACTCTGCTTGCCGCGATCGAGATACCCAAGCACGCGCTGCCGCTGGATCTCACTGACGAGCGGGCCCATCTGCGTTTCGCGATCCAAGCCGGGGCCAATCTTCGTTTGCCGCAACGCTGCAATCACCTTGTCGACAAAGCGGTCATAGATTTTTTCGTGGACCATCCAGCGCGTTGCCGTGCAACACACCTGCCCGGTGTTCATAGTGATGGCCCCGGCAAGCTGCGCCGCAGTGGAATCCACGTCTGCGTCCTCGAAGACCACCGCTGCGCCCTTGCCGCCGAGTTCGAGTTTGCAGGGGACGAGGTTGCCTCCGCAAGCTTCGCCGATTCTCTTGCCCACTGCCGGCGATCCGGTGAACGACATGTGCTTGATGCGCGGATGCGATGCGAGTGCGGCGCCGGCCTTGGAACCATTGCCTGTAACGACATTCAACACGCCGGGAGGCAGACCGGCTTCCGATGCAAGTTGAGCCACGTACAACGTCGTAAGCGGAGTCACTTCAGAAGGTTTGACAACCACGGTGTTGCCTGCGGCGAGCGCCGGAGCAATGCCCCAGCTGAGCAGCGTGAATGGAAAGTTCCAGGGGAAGATGAAACCGCAGACTCCGTAGGGAGCGCGCCAGATGCGGGCATCGAAGCCTTGGATATCGAGCGGGATGCTGTACTGCGCGCGCGGAATGAGGCCAGCATAGTAGCGAAAGCATTCAATGCCAAAGGGGACGTCAAAACCTTCGGCAGCGGTGATGGCCTTGCCAACATCGAGCGACTCCAGTTGCGCCAGCTCGGCGGAGTGCTTCTCCAGCGCATCGGCAAAGCGATGCAGCAACAGCGCTCGGTCGTTGAGGTGCAAGGCCGACCAGGCGGGAAACGCTTCTTCTGCCGCTGTGACTGCGAGGTCGATTTCCTCCGCGCCGCCCATCGCAACGTCGGCGAGGACCGACCCATCCGATGGATTGATGACTTGTTCGGTTGCGCTCATGTGTGTCTGGCCGCCGATGTGATGAGGCAGCGGCTTGGCAAGGAATTCTTGGACGCTTGCGTAAAGTTCACTTTTCATGTGGTTTCCTCAATGGCAATAGCTCATTTCTGTGAAGGTGTATTTTAGATCGTTGGCTTGCAGCCGACGCGGCAAGATCTACTCAGGAATCTCCTTTTTAGTGCTGAACCCCGCACACTGTGCTTCTCTTGAGCGGTTGCCCAAGACCAAGCCCGCCACTGTGGCCGGAAGGGCAGATAACGCTCTCAGAATAGTACAATCCGGTTCTCCATCAGTTGCTTTTAATTTACGCAAAGTCTCCTCCATTTCACGGCCGTGAAGCATAGTCCAGCAGGTGCAGATAGGAGCGGTAGACCTTGCCGGTCGCGCGCGTCATGCCGATTTCGCAGGTCCGGCTGCTGGAAAAGTACCCGTCGTGATCTTCCGCCGTAGCCTGAGCGGCTTCGATGCTACTGGCGGATGCCGTCAACTCCGGGAAAAGAAACCCACGGTCCCCTGCGAAGGCGCAGCATCCTGCGTCCCGCGGGACCAGCACAATTTCACTACAGGCCTCGGCGATGCGGATAAGTTTGGGCACAATCGCCATTTTGGTGGCTGAGCAGACCGGATGCAGCGCGACAGAGCGGACATTGCGATGGACCGGCAGACTGGGCAGCAGACGGTCGTGCGCAAACTCCACCGAATCCAGGATGGTGAGCCTCTCAAACTTCTGCCTGTTTTCCGGCCTGAGATAAGCATGGGCCGTCCTGAGTCCGTAGGTGCAGGGGCTAGTCTCGACCACGATTGGCAGCTTGCCGCCATTGGACCAGCGGGAGAAATTCTCGATCGTGCGGTTGACCGCAACGCGGTGCGCCGCCTCAAATCCCTTGGAAGAGAATGGAACCCCGCAACAATTGCCCTCGATGTCCCCTGGCACATAAAGCTGGACGCCCGCCCGTTCAGCGATGTTCAAAAATGCCTGCATCACGCTGATCTCCTGCGCTTCGCCGGGAAGCGCGCCCATGATGCGGGAGATACACGCGGGAAAATAGATCGCTTCCGCATTCGCCTGCGGGCGCACGGGGAGCGCGCCCTTGCGTGAGCGCGGCATCTCCGCAGACCATTGCCAGAAGGCCTCGTCCATAACCGAACGGGAGGCCTTGTCCAGAATTTTCGTGACGTCGCACATGAATTGGGGGCCGAGCACCTTCTGCACAGTATGGCCCATACGCAAGGCGAAACGGGCGACCATCTCCGTCAGCGACATGCTCTTTGCCACAGCCACGGCGATGCGGTTGGCCAGCTCGGTATGGCGCAACTGCCGAAAGCGTTTGGTGAGCGTACCCGTGTCAATGGTGACCGGGCAGGCTGTGGCGCAAAGGCCGTCCACGGCGCAGGTGTCCAGGACCATGTATGGAAAATCGCGGCTAAGCGCATCGTATACGGCGTGGTCCGCACCGGCATCTTTCAGGCGCTGCATTTCACGGCGCACAACGATCCTCTGGCGTGGGGTGAGCGGAGAGGCTGGTTCCACCACAGCGAAAGGTGAGTGGAACCCGCTTCTCGCGACTGTACTGGAAGATTTGACGAACCTCCTCTGTGCTGATGGGTTGAACCACAGCCCGGGGTACCAGACGATACAGGCTGGCATCGGAGGCAAAGGCAACCCTGTCGATCGGCCGTGTAAGAATGCGCGCCGGATCGATGAAAGACCGCAGATGCTCCCCGATCTCACCGGGGCTGAGCGTATTGGCGGTTGTACTCGGCATTTCAACAGGCGCGACGGCTACTGCCACTACTCTCCCCCGTTGCGGCGCATGCTTATGTCATCCGATATTCATTGCAAAGCACGCGAAACGGCGGCTCATCTTCCACAATCTCTGGATATCTGGGGAGTGGTTCTTTGAAATAGTTGTCCGTAGCGTCGTCGTTGACGGAAGAGACTTCGCCAATAAGCCCATGGCCATCAATCGCATAAAACGCGTGATAAAGATATGGAGTCAACGTGATGGACTCGCCCGGCCCCAGAACCACAGTGCCTCCGGGTTCGACCTGACGTCGAATTCCATCGCAAGTCACGGAAATGGGGCTTTGCGCAAATTCTCCATCTCCGGCTGAATTGTAGAGTTGCACTACTAAGCGGCCTGTTCCTCTGCCACCCCGGTTAATGATGTCCTCGGTTTTGCGGACATGGTAGTGAAAAGGTGTGACCTGATCCTGCCGGACGAACATGATTTTTTCAGCATAGATTTTGGAGGCTTTGCCGTCGGCCAACGATCCATTGCGAAGCGTAAACAGCGTGAGTCCTATGGACTCAAACCGTCCTGAATTGAAATCGGTAACATCCCACCCCAATCGGTTCGTGCGAATCTCATCCGCTTCACTGCCGTGTTGTTGCCATTCTTCCGGTGTCCAATCAGCATACGGCGGCAAGAGAAAACGGTTCTCCGCAAAGAACGCACTGGCTTCAGCAATGCACCTGTTAATAGCAGATCTCTTCATGAGGTTTTCCTTTCATTGGAAACAGTCCCAAATAGTACAGCGTGAAATCCATCCGTTGAATCCTTGGGACTCTGTATGTGTCCACGTCGGGACAATAGTTAGCGTGCTTGCTTCTCCTGTTGCCGAGCATGTTTGCATGCAATGAGAATTGTAGGAAACTTGGTAGTGGATTCCGATGGAAAAATGATCGTGTCCGAGACGTTTTGGAAGATAAAACGATTATTTCTAAAGGAGAAAGTGAAAAGCTCGTGCAGGTGTAGGTATGCCGAGTGAAGTACTGCTATCTAGCGATCTCTGACTTGGTAAGCCCTTCCTTGCGATAGAGGTTCCCGATCTCTTCGCCTCCCCTTTGCCGCTGACTTGGGCCTGCCGACGTGGACTGAGCAGTGCATAAGACGTTTTGACCTTGCCCGCGCAAAACGTATCCCTTAGAAATAGAAAGGTTGTGTACGCCGATTTCTCCCTCTCTAAAAGGGAATCTAGATGCCCTTTTACTCCGACAACGGGCCTCGCCCGCTCTGAACACTCACGGATAGATGGCGACGACACGCCAGAACCGGACTGCAAGTGCTCTGGACCAGCCAACTAACTAGGAGGCTGCAGCAAAAAATGATGGCACATCGGCAGGAACCGGAACGGGAAGGGGTCAAGTACGTAGTTACCCCTAAAACGCGCCACTCCTGTGTACTTTCGTCTTTCAGAGGTTTCATACCGCAAAACATAAAGTTCTCTGATACTTTCCTATATCCGCCTCCTCAGCAGGTGCGAAATCCGTAAGAACGAGTCATCTATCACACCTGAAAAACGACTGGGTGTTCGAGGACTTCCCCAATCAATCACCCCCGAACGGATTGTTAGCTAAATAGATGCACTTCGCGTTCACAATAATTGACGTAATAGCCATATGCGTTCACAAGTATGAACGTAACGAGAGAGATGTTTCCCTATGGAATCTCTTCCTATTCCTGTCAAAAACGCGCTGCGCAAGCTCGGAAGCGATATCCGGGACGCGAGGCTGCGCCGCCGCGTTCCCGTCGCTGTGATGGCCCAACGTGCGTTTATCTCGCGCACTACGCTCGTAAAGCTTGAAAAAGGAGATCCGGGCGTCGCTATGGGAACTTACGCGGCTGTTTTGTTTGCGCCCTTGAAGGCCGGTATTGATTCCAACACAAGATGAGCCTGAAGGGTCGGTCATGCTGGGTAGTGAACATCCGCATGCACGACGCAGAGAAGTTGAGTTTGGAGGCGATGGGCCGGTTCTTCGCGGCCAGTGAGGAAATCCGGTTTGAGGGCGAAAATCGGCGGCAGCTCTATGGCTGGGTGGAGCAGGTGCTGGTCGGACGGCAGTACGCCCACCTGGGCAAGGCGTCACGGGGCCTGGCGCGGCGCTACATCGAGAAGATGACTGGGCTGAGCCGTGCGCAGGGCACGCGGCTGATCGCCTGCTACACGGCCACCGAGCGGGTGCAGGCGACGGTCTATCGGCGACGGCGTTTCGCGCAACTGTACACAGGGGCCGACATCGAGTTGCTGGCCAGCGTGGACGAGGCGCACGAAACGCTGAGCGGGCCGGCAACACGGCGCATTCTGGAGCGCGAAGTTCAGGTCTACGGCAATCAGGAGTATGCGCGCCTGGCTGCCATCTCCGTGGCTCATCTCTATAACTTGCGCAAGCATG
>JAJZDO010000785.1 GCA_021805955.1 Acidobacteriota bacterium | reverse complement strand
TTCCCGCGCTGTTCAATGTGCGCAATTCTTCCATGGCCGCCGTCTCATTTGCCTGGCTGCGCATGTTCATATAGTTCGGAATCGCGACAGCCATGAGGATCAAAATGACCGACATGACGATCAGCAACTCCATCAGCGTGAAGCCGGACTGACGCAGCCGCTTTCTGCTAGCTTGCAATACTTCATTTTTCATGTTCAACACCCTGCAATTGGAACCAATGCGACTATATTCCCTACTGTATCAGCAGGCAAGGTGTTCGCGTGTGATCTTCAAGCCATTCAGGTTGCCCAGCAGCGCCACTGCAACCGATTCCGGAACGAACAACTGTTGCGCCATTCGCATCAGGTCCGCGCTGGTTACCTGACCCACTCGCTCCAGAATCTCCGGCACGGCGTAGAAGCGCTGGAAATACATTTCCTGCCGCGCCAGGTTCGACATCAGAGCGCCGGAGCTTTCCAGGCTCATCAAAATGTTGCCTTTCAACTGGTCCTTGGCGCGCTGCAACTCTTCTTCCGGAACTGGATGTTCTTTCAGGCGTCGAAATTCTTCCACAGTCAGGCGAATCACCTGCTCAGCATTTTGCGCCGATGTTCCAGCATAGACGCACAGGGACCCTGTATCGCGGAAGGAGTTCACTTCACTAAAAATGGAATACGCCAATCCTCGGTCCTCGCGGACATTCTGAAACAAGCGGGAACTCATGCCGCCGCCAAGAATGGTATTCAATAGGGAGACTGCATATCGCTGCTCATCGTTGATCGGCGGAGCGGGGACACCCAGGCAGAGCTGCAATTGCTCCAGCGATTTCTTCTGCTTGGAAACAATGCGCGCATGCACTTTGGGCTTGGTGGATACAGGCAGAATCAAACTATTTTCAGCGGATGGCGACGGTGGCAGGTGCGCCAGTTTCTCCGCGACTAAAGCGACAAAAGCGTCGTGATCCAGATTGCCAGCGGCGGAAAAAATCATGTTCTGACCCAGGAAGCGTCCGCCGTAAAAATCGAACAACATGCTTTGATCGAAGCGCTTCACCGTTTCGCGCGTCCCCAGGATCGGCTTGCCGAGCGGATGGTCTTTCCAGAAGCTCTGGGTAAAGATTTCATGAACCAGCATGTCCGGGTTATCTTCATCCATCTTGATTTCTTCCAGGACCACTTTGCATTCCCGTCCAATATCGTTGGGAGCAAAGATGGGCTGGGTCACCAGATCGGTCAGGACATCCAGCGCCTTGGGCACATGCTCATCCAGTACCTTGATGTTGAAACAGATCGTTTCTTTGCTGGTAAAGGCATCCAGGTTGCCGCCGATCGCGTCGACTTCTCGCGCAATGTTCTGAGCGGAGCGAGACTTGGTGCCCTTGAACACCATGTGCTCGACGAAATGGGAGACGCCGTTGATCTCCGGCCGTTCATCGCGCGAGCCGGTCTTGACCCAAACACCCATCGAGACGGATCGGACGTGCTCCATGCGCTCAGTCAAAATCACCAGGCCGTTGGGCAATTCCGTACGGCGAATGTTGCGGCTTTGCGCGCTGTCGGGTGATTTGCCCAGAGAACTGAAATGCGTAGTATCCTGCGGATTATTGGTCGGTTTCATCTGAATATAATTTTTTCACATCCTGGGTTGGCGTGCGGCGTGGCCGAAAAGAGACTAGGCCGCAATTAGTTATCCACATTAGATGCAAAGTTTTCCACAATTCGACCCCCTTCCATCCAAGAATCCGGAAATTTTAACGCGGTTCCTTTTTTCTCTTTCTTTACAACAACTTGAAGGAATTTCTGAAAGATTGGGTTTAGAGCAATATCGTTCTCGGCAGCTCTGGCAGGCACTTTATCAACAGCGTGTCGGTTCCATTGAAGAGATCACTTCCCTGCCGAAATCCGTCCGCGATTTGCTGACCCGCTCCGGCATTGAGATTGGTTTGCCGCGAATCACGCAAACATTTCTTTCGAGCGACGGAACCGAGAGATACCTGATCGCATGTCCGGACGGAGAGACGGTTGAAACGGTCTGGATGCCGAATGGCGACGATGGCGAACTGGGCGACGGATCCGACGCCGCGATTGAGGAAGCCGACGCCACATCAAAGGTCGGGAGCAGCAAGCTGGAGAACTCGATTCCCTACCGTCGCGCGACGATCTGCATCTCCAGCCAGGTGGGTTGCGCTGTGAATTGCCAGTTCTGCCTGACCGCGAAATTAGGAGTGAAACGAAACCTGACTGCGGGCGAGATTGCCGGACAAGTAGCGGCGGTTTTGAATCGTCATCAAGTGAAGATCGGCCGCGATCGCATCAATCTTGTCTTTATGGGGATGGGCGAGCCGTTTCTGAATTACGACAATTTCATGGCGGCGGTCCATCTGTTGGTGGAAGGCATGGGGATTCCGGAGTCGCGCATGACGGTCTCGACCTCTGGAATTTTGCCTGGCATTGAGCGTTTCGCCATGGAGAAATTGCGGCCCAAGCTGGCGCTGAGTCTGAACGCGCCGAATGATTCCATTCGCGAGAGCATCATGCCTATCACGCGCAAATGGAATATCGAAGACCTGCTGGCGGCGTTGCACGAGGTCCCACTGAGACCACGCGAGCGGATGACGTTTGAATATGTTTTGCTGGGCGGAGTGAACGACCGGTTGCAGGATGCGCGCGAACTGAGTACGCTGCTGCGGAATTCCGGACTGCCTTGCAAAGTGAATCTGATCGTGTGGAATCCAGGGCCAGATATTCCGTATCGGATGCCTGCGCCGGAGGATGTCGGGGCGTTTCAGCAGCAGTTGATTGCAAGCGGCGTACCTGCTTTTCTGCGCCGGCCACGGGGACGAGATATTTACGCGGCGTGCGGTCAGTTGAAGAGAACGGTCGAATAATTAGCCATTACCACTGGTGAGGATGTTTTTCGAACAGGAACATTTCTGCGCCATGCGGTCCGACAGTCGCATGAAATTCATGATCGAATTTGCCGACATCCTCTTGACGCCACAAATCCCGAACCGTTCGTTTGCCGCGAATGCCAAGATCGGACCAGAGTGCGGTGACCTCCGAAGCCCGGTCGCCTCGATTGAACAAGCCCACGGCGATGGAGCCGTCCTCCATTGGCTTCGACCAGACTTCCAGAGTTCCATGCTTCGAAACCGGCGCAGCCTGTTTGCCCAGCGCGTCCTGATTGACATCGATCACTTCGGAGTTAGTCAACAGGCTCAACGTAAATGGATCCAACTGCGTCATATCGCCGCCGAAGACCAGCGGGGCATCCATCAGCGACCACAGCGTCATATAGGTGTACTGCTCGTTGTGGGTCAGCGGAGTGGGCATCAAGCGGCCGCCCCATTTAATCTGCCCGATCAGCAGGTTGTCGGGATCATTCCATCCGCCGGGACCGGCCCACTTTTCGATGCCAGCCTGGCCAAAGCCGAAAGCAGCAACATTCTTCCAGAGCGTACTTTGCGGCGTGTCCAGGTAGCCCACATCGCCGGTGGTTCGCCAGAAATTGCCGCCAACGTCGCGGCCCCACTTCCAAACATCGCCGTTCCCGTACTCACACAAGTTGTAGACAAAGTCGCGATTCTGCTTCGCCAACTCGGAGCCCATCAACTGGTACGGCGGTTTCAGTTCCTCGACGTCGTTGGGGTTCTTCATCATTTTTCGATACGAGCACAGATCATATTTCAGAAGATCGTAGCCCCACTTCGCAAACAAGCTGGCATCCTGGGCCTCGTGCCGATAGCTGCCCTCAAATCCACCGCAGGTGAGCGGACCGGGAGAAATGTAGATGCCGATTTTGAGGCCCTGGCCATGGACGTAATCGGCAAGCGCCTCCATGTCAGGAAAGTTCAGGTTGGAGCGAAGATTTCCCTCGACATCGCGCGGCGCGCCGCCAATCATTGGGTCGGAAGAGGAGGGCTTGATGTTCCAGCCGTCGTCGATGTCGATAAAGGAGTAGCCATAGTTGACGAGGCCGCTCGAGATCATCGCGTTGGCCTGCTGACGAACCATGGCATCGGTGATGTCGAGATGGACCATGTACCATGTGCTCCAGCCCATCGGCGGAGTCAGGGCAATTTTGTCGCCGGCAACAATTCGGAAACGCCGCTTGGCGGTTCCCAAGGCATTGCGCGCCTGCAAGGTGATGTCATATTTCCCGGGACGCGCAAGGACGCCGCGAAGAATGCCGGTCGCAGGGTCGAGCATTAATCCCGCAGGAAGACCCTTGGCGGAAAACGTCATAGGTCGGTCGCCGCTCGCGGGAATTCGATAGAGGAGCGGATGACCCGGATGCACGCCATATATTGTTGGTCCATTCATTTGCGGCTTGGGCGAGGGGGGCGGCGTCAGGATGCCGCTCTGCTGGGCGTGCATCGTTGTTGATGCTCCGAGAAGAAACAACGCGGATAGAAACAGCAATCCTGCAGCCGATCGAAACCGGCAGATCAATCGCTTCATATGAAACATCCCCTTCGAGCCTGTCAACGAGTGTAGCTGACCGCTACGAAGTAACGAGTGGGTCGATCCGCGCGAGTCGCTTATGCCAGCGCTTTCGGAATGGCTTCTTCCCATCTTCCCTGCGCCTTCAGCACCAGCTCGACGACTTCGCGCGCGGCGCCTTCCCCGCCGTTGGCGCGAGTGACATAGTGGCAGATCGCCTTCAACTCCGGCGCAGCGTTGGCCACCGCGACCGCCAGTCCTGCAAGCTTCGACACCGGCATATCCGGCAGGTCGTCGCCGAGGTAGGCGACTTCTTCGGCAGTCACGCCGGCGTTGCGCATGCACTCTTCAAACGCGGCGGTTTTTGTGGCCTGCCCAAGATAGACATAGTCGACCGATAGCTCCTCCGCACGCCGCTGGACGGCGGGGGATTTTCTGCCGGTGATGAATCCGGTTTTAATTCCCATGATGTGCGCCAGCTTGATGGCCAAGCCATCCTGCGAATTGAAGGCCTTCATCTCCGCGATGCCGCCGTTGTTGGGCAAGGAGATGAGACAGACGCCGCCGTCGGTCAGCGTACCATCTATATCCATTAGTAAGAGGCGAATCTTTCTGGCGCGTTCCAGCAGCGCCATGGGAGGGGTGGGTTTCTCTTGCATGTCTGCGATTTTATCTTGCGGGAGCAAGGCGCGATCTTCCCGACTACAGGGTGTTGGAAATTTCAATCAAATTGCGGTCGGGATCGCGGAGATAAATGGAGCGAAGTTTTCCGATGGCGCCGTCACGGTCTACCGGGCCTTCTTCAATGTGAATCTTCTGCTCTCTCAAGTACTCCATCACGTTCTCCAGTGAGGTCGTGGTCAGGAAGCAAAGGTCGGCGGAGCCGGGCGTCGGATGCGCAGCCTTGGGGTCGAACTCGTGTCCGCGCTGATGCAGGTTCAGCCGTTGGATGCCAAAGGCAAGGGCCTTGCGGCCTTGGAAGGTGACGACCTCCATCCCCAGCACTTCTGTATAGAAATCAATGGTGGCATCGATGTTGGCCACAGTGAGAACCAGGTGATCGAGATGTTCAAGGACAAAGGCCATAGGTCTACATGCTATCCCTAAACCCCTAAAATACGCGAAAAATGGCGACGGGGCGGCCACGGGCGGTTCGACGATTCGCTCACCGGGGCTTGATCATGATATTGCGGAACATGAGCCTGACACCCGGTTTACCCTTGGGTTCAGTTCCCTGCAGCGAGACATGCCCCTTGCGAAAGGTCCCAAAGTTGGGCATTTTTGCGAATTTGCTATGGGCAACCAGACTCTTCCATTCGGCTCCATTCAGATCCGTATCGATGACCATATGCCCGTTCTGGAATAACTGAACGTGTCCGCGATTGGCGATGATTTCGAACTGATTCCATTCTCCGGCAGGCTTCACGTATTCCACCTTGTCCGAGATCAGATCGAAAATGTCGCCGGACCGCTCCATCAAAATTCTGCTGTCGGGGACGGTGCAGGCCAGGTCCGCAATCTGCATCTCAGGGCCGGTGCTATAGGGCTGCTGGTACTCCGGCGATTCGTTCACCCAAAACATGACGCCGCTATCGATGCACGGTCTCGCCTTCCACTCCAACTTGAGATCGAAATTTGAGAACTCGTCATTCGTGGTCAGGTCTTGATAGTCGGCGGAGGCGTCCGTGTTGCGTTTGTTGAGCACGATCGCGCCCTGTTTCACAGACCAGTCCTTCCCTATGCCCTGCTCGTGATAGGAATGCCAGCCGTCCAGATTTTTCCCGTTGAAGAGCAACTTCCAGCCATCGGCTTTTTCTTGCGGCGTCAGCGTATTCGGCGCTTGCGCCTGTGCCATTGCTGAAAACAAGCACCCACTTATCACGGCGGCTGTCAGCCCTGCGGTCGCCAGTTGAGAAAGTTTCCAATGGGCCATCTCTTGCGCTCCTTCGACAGGGTTTTGTTAAGCAATGTTATGGAGGATATAGGGTGAGCGTTCGGACAACGTTCATACAAAATCTTACCCAGCTTACTCCAAGCAACGATGGATTGCCAAACCCACCGGAAGGCCCTGCCCGAGTGTACAATTTTCGCCATGAGTATGAATCCAAAACAGATCATCGGCTCACTATTGGCGGTATTCGTACTGGCTGCGGCAGCGGTTTCTGCGCGCGCAGAAGCCTGCGGGACAGTGGCTGACCGCGCCGCCGTGGTGCAGGCGGTGAACACCGTGTTTGTGGCGGCGGCGAAAGACAACATGACCCTCTTTCATTCCGTTGCCTCGCCGGAGTTTTATGCCTTCGATAATGGGCGGCAGTTCCATGGGGACGAACTGATGGCCCAGATTCAAAAGCTCCACGCCGAGGGACACGTCTTCGTCTGGAAAGTCACTGATCCGGGGGTTCACGTGGGATGCCACATCGCGTGGGTCACCGAGATCAACCGCGGGTCGGTGGATGGCAAGCCGACGACCTGGCTTGAGTCCGCCACGCTGAAAAAAACTGGCGGCAAGTGGCGCGTGGAGTTCTTCAACAGTGCGCGCGCCGCGGAAGGTCCGCCCTCTACGACGCCCGGGAAATAGGCTGCAGGTTTCAGAAAGATCACACGGTACAATTTGGGCCATGAGGATGAATACGAAACAGACATTGATCTCGGCATCGACAGGCTTCGCGCTGCTGGCGGTGGCGATGGGCGCGGCCGCCGTTGGAGCGGTCGCTGTAGCGGCGGTGGCGGTCGGCGCGTTCACCATTGGCAAGTTCGGCATGCACCAAGGCCGCGTTGAGAAGCTGGAGATTGGCGAACTGACCCTGGACCGGCTGATTATTCAGGAGCGGACCACGGACGAGAAAGAGTAAATCACTTATCTTATAAGACGCGTGATCCTTCGGAACTTCCCCCACTCAAGCCAAAAGACGGCTTGAATTGAGGGCACCCGGCACC